>QBLX01000033.1:0-9687 GCA_003241825.1 Alphaproteobacteria bacterium | reverse complement strand
CGCTATGCCGCGCTCGGCGTCATGGCTGGCGATCCCCGTGCGTGCGGACTGGCGGCCGACATGGGCGGCTCCAGCCTGGAGCTTGTCCGCGTTGGCGACAGGAAACTGAAGCCCGGCATAACCCTGCCGCTCGGGCCGTTTACCCTTGCCGATCCGGGCGGGTTTGACGCCGACCGGTTACGCAGCAGGATCGCCCAGCGGCTCAAGCCAGCGGCCAGGCGTTTCGCAGCCGACGAACTTCATGCTGTCGGCGGGGGCTGGCGCTCGCTGGCCCAGTTGCACATGGCGATGCAGAACTACCCCCTGAAGATCGTGCATCAGTACGCCATGTCCGCCGATGACGCCCGGAGTGTCGCCCGTCTGGTGGCCCAGCAGTCCCGGGCCTCGCTGGATCGCCTGCCCGGGGTCTCCAGAAAGCGCGCCGAGACCCTGCCCTATGCCGCCCTCGTGCTGGAGGGCCTGATTGACGCCCTTGGGCTGAAGACTATCCATTTCTCGGCCTGGGGCCTGCGCGAGGGTCTGCTGTACGAGACGCTGGACGCCGACGAGCCGGCCCAGGACCCCCTGATCGCAGGGTGCGCTGCCCTGGGTGCACGCCAGGGCATTTCGCCGACCCTCCCCGCCGCACTGAACGCCTGGCTCGCCGACATCGTCGAAGCCTTGCCTCCGGCCTTCGGCAAGGAGCGGGACACCATCCTTGCAGCAGCCGCCTGCCGATTGGCTGACCTCGGCGCCCGCCTGCATCCCGACCACCGGCTGGAACTGGTTTTTGATCAGGTGCTCCGTGCGCCCATCCCCGGCCAGAGCCATGCCGAGCGGGCCTTTCTCGCCTGTGCGCTCAACGCCCGCTATGGCGGCAATGCGGCGACGCCAGACCCCGGGATCACCGATCGCCTGCTTGATGAGACGGGACGTCAGCGCGCCCGGGCGCTGGGTCTGGCGATGCGGTTGGGCTGTGACCTCTCCGGCCGATCGCCCCAGTTGCTGGCCAACGCCGCCGCGACCGTTGCGGACGACACGCTCACGCTGACCGCATCCGAAGGCTATGCCGACGTCCTGCTGGGCGAACAGACCCGCCGCCGCGCAAGGGCCCTGGCCGAGGCCATGAACCTGAAACTGGATATCTAGTCAGACCACCCGCCAGGGCGGGTTCACCCGGTTCTCGCCTGCGAAATAGAGACACAGCCTGTTGCCGTCGGGATCGCGCAGCCAGGCTTCGCGCCACAGCCATGTCTGGTCGACCAGACCATGGTCGAACACCAGGCCAACCCGTTTCAGCGCCTCGACCCTGGCGTCGAGGTCGGCGCATTCGAAATAGAGTCCCGACTGGCCCGGAAAGACCGTCTCGACCCGATGCACCGACAGGGTCGCGCCGCCCGGACACAGGAAGCGGGCATAGTGGTCGGACGAGACGATCAGGGTCAATCCGAGCCTCTGATAGAAGGCCTTCGCACGTTCCACGTCGGTGACGTCGAGCGTCGCCTGATTCAGGTTCACTCCCCGCCTCCAACTGTTGCCGCCCGCATCGCTGCCCAGCGTTCCAGCCGTGCCTTGATCTTCTCCTCGTGGCCCTCGCCCCTGGGACGATAGAAGACGCGGCGCTCCATCTCGTCGGGAAAGAAATTGGCGCCGGAGAAACCCTCGGGCGTGTCCGGGTCATATTGATAGCCCTTGCCGTACCCCAGCGACTTCATCAGCGTCGTGGGCGCATTGCGGATATGGGCGGGCGGCATCAGCGAGCCTGTCTCGCGTGCCGCCTTCCGGGCAGCCTTGAAGGCTTCATAAACCCCGACCGACTTCGGTGCCGTCGCCAGATGCACCACCGCCTGGGCCAGCGCCAGTTCGCCCTCGGGACTGCCGAGAAAGTCGTAGGTATCCTTGGCCGCATTGGCGACCAGCAGCGACAGAGGGTCCGCCTCGCCGATGTCCTCGACCGCCATCCGCACGATCCGGCGGGCCAGATAAAGCGGGTCCTCGCCCCCGTTCAGCATTCGCGCGAGCCAGTAGAGAGCCGCGTCGGGATCCGATCCTCGCACCGATTTATGCAGCGCGGATATGAGGTTATAGTGTTCTTCTCTGGACTTGTCATAAGCCGGAGCCCGCTTCTGCAGGATCCCGGCGAGCCCCTGTACATCGAGGGGGGCGTCACCGGACGCCGTGCCTGCCAGATCGAACAGGACCTCCGACATCGTCAGCAGATACCGTCCGTCGCCGTCGGCCAGCGCCGTCAGTGCGTGGCGGGCGTCGGGCGTGAGCGGCAGGGTTCGACCCTCGTTCGCCTCGGCCCGCGTCAACAGTTGATCGAGCGCGGTATCGTCGAGCCTTTTCAGCACGAACACCTGCGAGCGCGACAGCAGCGCCCCGTTCAGTTCGAACGACGGGTTCTCGGTCGTCGCCCCGACCAGGGTAATGACGCCCTCCTCCACGAACGGAAGAAATCCGTCCTGCTGGGCCCGGTTGAAGCGGTGGATCTCGTCCACGAACAGCAGGGTCGACTGGCCCGCAGCCCGTCTCATCCGCGCCGCCTCGAACGCCTTCTTCAGGTCTGCGACGCCGGAGAAGACCGCACTGATCTGCTGGAACTGATAGCCCGCCGCATGGGCCAGAAGGCGGGCGATCGTGGTCTTGCCCGTGCCCGGCGGTCCCCACAGGATCATCGACCCCAGCCGCCCGGCCTCGACCATTCGCCGGATCGGCCCGCCCTCGCCCAGCAGATGATCCTGCCCCACCACAGCATCAAGCGTCGCAGGCCGCAGCCGATCGGCCAGCGGCGCGCCGGGGGGATGGATGCCGGATGCTTCGAACAGGTCAGTCATTGCGACAACATGGCCCCTCTGTCGTCGCGGGTGAAGGTGCCCAACCCTTTCCTTCTCCCCTTGCGGGAGAAGGTGGACATGCCTTCCTTCTCCCCTTGCGGGAGAAGGTGCCCCGTAGGGGCGGATGAGGGGTCGCAAATGCATCTAAAGCTAGGTGCGGATGAGACGTGACGGATGAAGGGCTCCACCCCTCATCCGTCACGTTGCGCGTGCCACCTTCTCCCGCAAGGGGAGAAGGATCATAGTGCCGTCCGACAGGAGCACCCTATGACCGAACCCGCCGTACAAGGCCCCACCGCTGGCGTGACGCCCCACCTGACCATCCCGTCACGCGGCGGCGAGGCCGCGCTGGAGTTCTATTCGGTCGCCTTCGGGGCCCGGGTTCTGGACAGGAAATATGCAGACGATGGCGAGCGGCTGATACACGCCCACCTGATGATCAACGGTGCCAGCATGATGCTGCACGACGAGTTCCCGGAATACGGCCACCCGGCCGACGTCGTCCCGGCAGGCTGCACCTTCCATCTGCAGGTCGATGATGCCGACGCCTGGTGGGAGCGGGCCATGCTGGGCGGAGCTGTCCCGACGATGCCCATCGCCGACCAGTTCTGGGGCGATCGCTACGGTCAGCTCAAGGATCCGTTCGGCCACAGCTGGTCGATCGGATCCCCGATCAAGGCCTAGGGTAGCCGCCCGTCCAGACGACGCCCGCCCCGCACGATGCTCAGCGCATTGCCGCGTTCGGCACTGGCGAGGCTGGCCGCCGAGGTCACCGCCCGTCCGTCAACGGAAACGATGATGTCACGCGGGCGCAGTCCCAGCCGACCGGCATAGCTTCGCCCATCGACACCCGTGACGATCGCCCCGCTCGTAAAGGGATCACCGCCGAGGCTGTCGGCCAGCGCCGGGTTCAGGGGCACGATCTCAAGCCCGGCCAGAGGTCCTTCCCGCAACACCAGGCCTTCCTTGGCGTCCCGCTCACCCGGCAGGGTCTGGACCCGCGCATTGATGGTCCGGGTCTGGCCATCACGCAGCACGCCGACGGCGACGCTCTCATTCGGATCACGCGTTCCGACCCGGAAATTCAGCCCGCTCTGGTCGTTGATCTCTGCCCCGTCGATCGTGGTGATGACATCGCCCTCCTCCAGACCGGCACGAGCCCCGGGGCCATTCGGATAGACGTCGGTGATGATCATCCCTTGCGGTCGGGGCAGACCCAGCGACCGGGCGATGTCGGCGCTCACACGGTCGCCCTTGATCCCCAGCCATGGCCGGACGACCGAGGTGGCCCCACCGAGGGCCGAGTCCACCACCCGCTGCACCATGCTGGCGGGCACCGCGAAGCCGACGCCCGATGACGATCCCGAACGCGAGAAGATCGCCGTATTGATGCCGATCAGGTCGCCGTCCATGTCCACCAGCGGCCCGCCCGAATTGCCCGGATTGATCGCCGCATCGGTCTGGATGAAGGAGCCACTGTCCGAAATCCCGGTCTCGGTCCGGTTCAGGGCCGAGATGATGCCATTGGTCACTGTCTGGCCGACACCGAACGGATTGCCGATCGCCAGCACGAGATCCCCGACCTCCTGCTGCTCGGCCGCATCGATGGCCAGGACCGGCAGCTGTTCGCTGACGCCTTCAAGCTGCAGCACGGCGATGTCCGACCGCTCGTCGGCAAGCAGCACCCGCGCGGCGAACTCGCGCCGGTCGTTCAGCACCACAGTGATCTGCTGGGCACCCGCGATGACATGATTGTTGGTCACCACCACCCCGTCCGAGCGCACAATCACGCCAGATCCCGCTGACTGAGCCACCCGAGGCTGCCCGCCTCCGAACATCTGGAAGAAGGGGTCGCGGTTCCTCTGCAGGCTCTGGGCCGAGATATTCACCACTGCGGGGGCCGCCTCGCGCACGACCGGCGCAAAGCTGGACTTCATCGAGATGGCGTCGGTCGGGACAGCCCGGCTGTTGGGTTCCGCAAACACTCCGTCCTGGGCTTTGGTCTCATTGGCATTGCCGCAGGCTGCAAGCGTAAGTGCGACGGCGACCGCGAGGCTGGAAGTTTTCATCATGTCCTGGAAAGGCCTGATCATCTGGATCGTATTTCGCCCTGACTTTTCGACGGCATCAAGGCCTGTCGGAGCCCGCATGGTTACCATTTGCTCACGTTCTCCCTGACCGGACATCAGGGCTGGGTCACCGCCAGAGTGTCCTCGGCCCGTCCGTCGCCGGCCGGAGCCTCGATCCCCAGCAGCCGCGCCAGCAGCGGCTGGACATCCACGCTGTCGAGGTCGGTCAGCACGCGCCCCCTCGCGATCCCGGGGCCGAAAGCGATGAAGGTTGCTGCCATTTCAGGCGTGAAATTATCATAGCCGTGGGCCCCGCCGGTCCGTGTCACCGGCCGTTCGCGTGTCGCAAACAGCCAGCCGACGTCAGCGATACAGACGATGGACGCGACCCGGGGGTGGCGCCCGAACACCAGACGCTCGGGCAGGTCCTCCTTCGCCCGGCATTCACCCCTGGGATGTTTCCGACCCAGCAGGGCCGTCCTGACTTCGGCCTCGCGGCCGGGCTCAGGGTTCAGCATGGCGACGGCGCCGCTGTAGACGATACGGATCGCCACCGGATCGATGAAATCGTTCAGATAGATTGCACGCTCCGGTGAGGTCGCCGCCATTCCGTGGTCGGACACCACGATCAGCACCGTGTCTTCGACCAGGCCGCGCGCTTCCAGCCCGTCGATCAGCCGCGCCACGGACGCATCGACCGAGGACAGAGCCGCCATCGTGGCTTCCGCATCCGGCCCCTCGCGGTGTCCCACCGTGTCGACGATATCGAAATAGACGGTCGCGAAGTCCGGTCGCCCGGCCTCGGGCTGGTCCATCCAGGCCAGGACCTGGTCCACCCGCGCGTCACCGGACAGGCTCTGGTCAAACCGTGTCCAGTAGGTCGGTCTCACCCCGCCGATATCGGCCTCGGACCCCGGCCAGAACATCGTCCCGGTGACCAGTCCCGCCTTCTCGGCTGTCACCCAGATCGGCTCCGCCGCGTCCCACCAACGACGGTCCGTCACTGCGGCGGCATTGCCGAGGCTGAACCGCCCGAGGTCTGCATCGACCATATTGTTGCCGACGATCCCGTGGTTGTCCGGATGCTTTCCGGTCACCAGGGTATAGTGGTTGGGAAACGTCACACTGGGGAACGACGGCCGCATGGCTCCCGACGTTCCCTCGGCCTTCAGCCGCGATAGTGTCGGACTGGCCCCACGCTCCAGATAGTCAGGCCGCAATCCGTCCACGCCGATCAGGATGACTCTGTGCTGCAAGGGCTCGACCACTGCCTGCGGCGGCACTGTGGTGCAGGCGGCCAGGCCAGCCACGATGACAAACAAAACAGTCAGACGTCGGAACATGCTAACTCCTGAAGCAACTTTACATTGCTTAATCTTAATCCGCGACAGGCTCGCGACGGGTTGCCGAGACCTTCGGCAACGGCCAAGCTCACACCATGACAGCCGTGATCGAAACCCGCGACCTGACCAAGACCTATGGCACCGTGCGTGCCCTTGACGGGCTCAGTCTCTCCATTCCGCGTGGCGGTGTCTATGGCGTGCTCGGACCCAACGGGGCGGGCAAGTCGACGCTGTTCCGCATTCTTCTGGGCCTGATCAAGCCGACATCAGGATCTGCCTCTGTCATGGGGGGAGATGTCGGCGACATCACAGCCGGTCGGCGCATGGGCTCGATGATCGAGACCCCGCGCTATCCCCCCTATATGACGGCCCGCCAGGTGCTGGAGTGGCTGTCCATCGCCCACGGCCTCAAGTCCGACAGCCAGCGGATAGACCGGTGGATCGACCGGGTCGGGCTCACCGAGGCCTCCAACCGTCGCGTGCGTGGCTTTTCCGTCGGTATGCTCCAGCGGCTCGGCGTCGCCGCTGCCCTGATCACCGAGCCGGAACTGATCATCCTCGATGAACCGACCAGCGGGATGGATCCCCCCGGGATCCAGGAAATGCGGGCCCTGATCCGCAGCCTGGCCGACACGGACGGGATCACCGTCATCCTCGCCAGCCACCAGTTGCTGGAGGTCCAGCGCGTCTGTGACCGGGTTGCCATCATGAACCGGGGCAAACTGGTCCGCGAAGGCTCGGTGACAGAACTGACCGCGACAGGCGAACGCCTTCGCCTGTCCCTGACGCCCATGGCCCAGGCCCTGTCGGTGCTGGGCGACCGGGGCACGGTCGAGGGCAATGCCGTCCTCGCCGCCATTCCACGCACCGAGGCTCCTGCCCTGCTCCGCGCCCTGATCGGCCAGGGCATCGACATCGACGAGGCCCGCTGGGTCGGGGCCGATCTGGAGAGTGTCTTCATGACCGAGACCGGCAGCGTCCAGACTCCGGAGACCATCAATGCTCGCTGACGCCATCCGCTCCGAAGCCTTCAGGCTCGGCAAGAACCGCATGACCATGTTCTGGAGCGTGGGCTTCATCCCCCTGCTGTTCGCGGTCGGGGGTGTAATCTACCATCTGGTCACAAAGTCCCGGACCGCCGAAATGGCGACCAAGCTGAACCTGCCGGCGACCATGGGACAGGATCCCGTCAACCTGGCGAGCGATCTGATGAGCGGGGCCGGAGCGGCAGCCAACGGAGCCATTCTGGTCTTCATGCTGGTCGCCGCCGCTACCCTGTATGCGGGCGACTATCGCTGGGAGACCTGGCGTCTGATCACGGCCCGCAACAGCCGGGTCAATCTGGTTCTGGGCAAGCTGATCACCTTCATCCTGCTGGCACTGGTGGCGATGGCGCTCTTCATGTTTGCAGGGATCCTGTTCGGCATTTCCCAGGCGATCGTTTTCGATCGTCCGCTCAGCTTCGGCCTTGAGACCGGCGACCCGGGCAAGATCGGGCTGCTGATCGGCCTGTCATGGGTCCGGATCGTCCAGTATGCGATGGTCGCTCTGCTCACGGCCGCGATTACCCGGTCGCTGCTGGCGACCCTGTTCGTGCCTGTGGTCCTCGGCTTTGCCCAGACGCTGATCGGCGGACCCGGCCTGGCCTTGCTGGGCTGGGAAACGACCGACTGGGCTGCGCAACTGACCCTGCCCGGCCTCGCCTTCGATACGCTGAAGGCGGCCATCATGGCCGATCCCGCCGCGCCGGCTGCACCGGACGGCCTGCTCGCAAAGTCCGCAGTCAGTCTTGGTCTCTGGACCTTCGTGCCGCTCGCGCTCGCCCTGGCCTGGTTCCAGCGGCAGGACCTTTCCAAGGAATAGACCTCGCGTTCAGAGGGGCTTTTCCATCCAGACATTGCACCGCGCATAGGGCGTGGGCTGGGCAGGCATGAACACAAAACCAGACCGCTCATAGAGGCGGATGGCGTGGGTCTGGGCGGCATTGGTCTCGAGGTAGAGGCGTGGAGCCCCGGCCGACAGGGCTGCGGCCTCACACGCCTCCAGCAGCGCCCGGCCTATGCCCAGGCCCATCGCGGCCGGCGTCACCGCCATCTTGCCGACCTCGAAGCTGCCGTCGGCCATTCGCATTACCGAACAGCATCCGACGGCCTCGCCATTCCGCTCGGCCATGAAGATGGCACCGCCCTTGGCCAGGACTGCGCCCTGCGGGTCGCCGAGCACCGCCCGGTCCTTGGGTTCCAGCGCATAGCCGCCCTCGGCCAGCCAGGCTTCGTTCAGGGTCCGCCATGCGAGGGCGTGATCAGGCCGGTAGGCCAGGATGCTGACGGGTTCGGCCATGGCAGGGGTTCCTCGGCACCGCGGGGAGAAGACTGGGTCTTGCAGGGCAACAAATCCGCCCGAGACCTGAATGGCATGTCACGGCGACGGGTTGAAACCCTGGATTTACGCCTCGATCTGTCCCGGCAGGGCATCGCGTCCGCGCGGGTTCAGCACGGCCCACAGATCCGGCCACGTCACAGCCGTCGTATCCTTGGCCCCGGCCCACCTCCATCGATCAGCAGGTCGGTGATGGCCCAGACCAGGGCATCGGCCCGGTCCAGGCTACCCACCCCGCGTGCGTCCTCCAGCCCCATCCCCATCAGTTCCTCCTCCAGGGCGTCGAACCTGCCGCAATGAGTGACCCGGCCCTGTTCGTACAGCGCCGCCACCGGCTCCGCGCGGGCACGCTTGCCATAGCGCGCATGGACCAGCCGGATCGGCAGACTCACCCCTGCACCGGTCAGGACGGCCTTGACCATCTCTCCGCCCTGATTGGCTTCGGCCACGATTCGGTTGGCCCCGACCTCCTCGGCCAGCAACCTCACCCGTAAGGCCCATGTCTGGGGTGACATTCCCCCGCCTGACCCGTCCGCAAGGACATACGCCGTCCCTGCCGCCCGGCCCACCGCGACGATGCCACAGGCATCGCCCCCTGCAGAGGCCGGAGGATCGACGGCCACGACCACCCTGTCCAGCCGCCCGGGGCGCTCACCGCGCGCCCGCTCCATCATCGACAAACTCCACAGCGCGCCCTCCCCGTCGATCAAGCGTCCGTCCAGTTCCTGCGCGGCCAGACGCGTTCCCCCATAGAGACCCAGCAGGCCGCTCAGGAACCGGGGGCTCAGATGGACGGCATTGATCTGCGTCGGCAGGTCACTGCGTGCCAGACCCGGCTCGGCAAGCAGCCGACGCAGCGCCAGCAGGGGCTTGGGCGTGGTTGTCACCACCAGCTGTGGCCGGCCCCCCAGCCGAAGTCCCAACCGCAACATGGCCAGCGTCTCCTCCGGCCGGGGCCAGGCACAGAATTCGTCGGCCCAGGCCGCCCCGAACTGAGGCCCTCTCAGGCTCTCCGGATCCTCGGCCGAAAAGCTGTAGGCCACAGCCCCGTTACTCCAGACCAGCCGCCGCCGACTGGCT
>QBLX01000032.1 GCA_003241825.1 Alphaproteobacteria bacterium | reverse complement strand
ATGCGGCCAAGGCGACGGTTGACGAGGTCGCTGCCGAACTGCGTGAGGCCGGTCTTTCGCCCGAGCCGACGCCCTGGTCTGCGTGGGGCTTGCGCCTTTCAGCCGAGCCGCCCCCCAATGTACAGGCGCTGGAAGCCTTCAAGGCGGGACGGATCGAGATCCAGGACGAAGGCAGCCAGATCGTCTGCTGGCTGGCCGGTGTCCGGCCGGGGATGACTGTGGTCGACTATTGCGCAGGCGGCGGCGGCAAGACCCTGGGTCTCGCCATGCAGGGCCTGGCCGAAGGTGCAGCCCGTGTGGTTCAGGCCACCGAGCCCGAACGCATCTGGACACCGACAGGCTGGGTGGACGGGCCGAAGGCGGCGGCCAAACCGGCGGGACCTGTGGAGTCCGAGGGCCGTCTGATTGCCTATGACGTGGTCCAGAAGCGGCTCGACAATATCCGGCCGCGACTGCAGCGCGCGGGCGTGACGGCCGAGTTGATCCAGCTTGGCCCCAATGGCGGGGGTGTCGAGGACATGGTCGGGCAGGCCGATGTCGTTCTGGTCGACGCGCCCTGCACAGGGTCGGGCACCTGGCGGCGTCGGCCGGAAGACGCCTGGCGCCTGAAACCGGAAGAGGTCGACCGGATGCACAGCTTGCAGATGGGCATCCTGGCCCGTGCCGCGAAGCTGGTGAAACCCGGAGGGCGGCTGATCTATGTGACCTGTTCGATGTTGCGCGGCGAGAACGAGGCTACAGTGGATGCTTTCGAGGAAGATCATCCCACGTTCCGCCCCGTGGCTATTGCCGACGCCGTCGACAGCGCTGCGATTACGCAGGCTGGACAGGCCCGTCTGATCGACCTTGCGCAAGGTCATCGCCTGCGTCTCAGCCCCGCCAGCGCCAATACGGACGGCTTCTTCGCCGCCCTCTACGAGAGAGATGCATGACACAGACGGGATCCGCAGGAACGGGCCATCATCAGAAGGTTCTGATCATCGATTTCGGCAGCCAGGTGACGCAACTGATCGCGCGACGGCTGCGTGAGGCCAATGTCTATTGCGAGATCCATCCCTATGCGAAAGCGGAGGCTGCGCTGGCGGCCATGACGCCCGCGGCCATCATCCTGTCGGGCGGTCCCGAGAGCGTGCACGAAGAGGGCAGCCCGCGCGCGCCACAAGCCGTTTTCGAGGCCGGAGTGCCCGTCCTCGGCATCTGCTACGGCGAGATGACGATGTGCGAACAACTGGGCGGCAAGGTCGAGGGCGGCCATACCCGCGAGTTTGGCCGCGCCGGTATCACCGTCCGGAAGACCTCGCCCCTGCTGGCCGGCCTGGCCCCGGTCGGGGAGGAGGAAACGGTCTGGATGAGCCATGGCGACAAGATCGTGGCCATCCCGGACGGTTTTGATGTGGTCGCGAGTTCGTCGGGGTCGCCCTATGCCGTGATCGCCGATGAGGATCGCCGCTTCTATGGCGTGCAGTTCCACCCGGAAGTCATGCACACGCCGCGCGGCCACCAGATGCTCAGGAATTTCACCCATGGCATCGCCGGGCTGAAGGGCGACTGGACGATGGCCGCCTATCGTGACGAGAAGATCGCCCAGATCCGCGAACAGGTCGGGTCGGCCAAGGTGATCTGCGGTCTCTCGGGCGGGGTCGATTCCTCGGTGGCAGCAGTCCTGATCCACGAGGCGATCGGGGATCAACTGACCTGCGTATTTGTCGACACGGGTCTGTTGCGCAAGGACGAGGCGACGCAGGTCACTCAGCTGTTCCGGGAGCACTACAATATCCCGCTGATCCACGTTGATGCGTCAGAGGAATTCCTCGGCGCCCTCGCGGGCCAGTCGGACCCGGAGACCAAGCGCAAGACCATCGGCCGGGTCTTCATCGAGATATTCGACCGCGAGGCGAACAAGATCGACGGAGCCGAATTCCTAGCTCAGGGGACACTCTATCCCGACGTGATCGAGAGCGTGTCCTCTTCGAGCGGCAAGGCCCATGTCATCAAGAGCCACCACAATGTCGGCGGCCTGCCCGACTATATGAAGCTGAAGCTGGTCGAGCCGCTGCGCGAACTCTTCAAGGACGAGGTCCGGGCCCTGGGTCGCGAACTGGGTCTGACCGATGCCTTTGTGGGGCGTCATCCGTTCCCGGGGCCGGGTCTGGCCATCCGCATGCCCGGCGAGATCACGCGCGACGCCGTCGAGACCCTGCAACAGGCCGACGCCATCTATCTGGACGAGATCCGCAAGGCCGGGCTTTACGACAGCATCTGGCAAGCGTTCGCCGTCCTGCTGCCGGTCAAGACAGTCGGGGTGATGGGCGATGCCCGGACCTATGAGAAGGTGCTGGCGCTGCGGGCCGTGACGTCCACGGACGGCATGACGGCCGACTTCTTCGAGTTCCCCTGGGACGTGCTCGGCAAATGCGCCACCCGGATTGTCAATGAGGTCCGGGGCGTGAACCGGGTTGTCTATGACGTCACGTCGAAACCACCCGGCACCATTGAGTGGGAATGAGGCGGAGCCGATAGGGCCACAGCGGTTGGCTTGAGTGCCGACCGCGCCTCGCCCCGTTTCAGTCTAGCCTACCTTTACGCGAGTGGCCGCTTCCGGCAGGTCCTCGCCGAAGGCGCGCTGGTAGAACTCCGCGATCGTCGGGCGTTCCAGCTCGTCGCATTTGTTCAGGAAGGTCAGGCGGAAGCTGAGGCCGAGGTCGCCGCCGAAGATGGTTGCGTTCTGGGCCCAGGTGATGACCGTTCGCGGGCTCATGACCGTCGAGATGTCGCCGTTCATGAAGGCGTTGCGGGTCATGTCGGCGACGCGGACCATGGCGGCGATCTTGCGACGACCTTCCGCGTCGGCCCATTCCGGCACCTTGGAAGACACGATATCGGCTTCCACGTCATGATCGAGATAGTTCAGGGTGGTTACGATGTTCCAGCGGTCCATCTGACCCTGATTGATCTGCTGGGTGCCGTGGTACAGGCCCGAGGTGTCGCCAAGGCCGATGGTGTTAGTCGTGGCGAACAGGCGGAACCACTTGTTGGGACGGATGACACGGTTCTGGTCGAGCAGGGTCAGGCGGCCTTGCGCCTCCAGCACGCGCTGGATCACGAACATCACGTCGGGCCGGCCCGCATCATATTCGTCGAACACCAGGGCGATGGGCCGCTGGATCGCCCAAGGCAGCATACCCTCCCGGAACTCGGTGATCTGCTTGCCATCCTTCAGGACGATCGCGTCCTTGCCGACCAGATCGATCCGGCTCACGTGGCTGTCGAGGTTCACACGAACCAGGGGCCAGTTCAGGCGGGCGGCGACCTGTTCGATGTGCGTCGATTTACCGGTGCCATGATAGCCCTGGACCATGACGCGGCGGTCGTGTGCAAAGCCGGCGCAGATCGCCAGTGTGGTCTGGGGGTCGAATTTATAGGCCGGGTCGACCTCTGGCACGTGACTGTCGACGGTATCGAACATGGGCACGACCATGTCCGAATCGATGCCGAAGGCGTCGCACACGGAAACCTCGCGATGCGGTTCGAATGTCAGGAGGGGATCGGGGGTCGCGTCGAGTAAAGAAGCCATGGGCAACCCTTAGAAAACCGTTCGGCCCGGGTCCAGAGCGGCATCGCTGCAATGCGTCATGACGACGTTTCGACGCAACTCCCACCGGGAGTGCCGGACCGATGGCGAGGTCCATCGGTCCGGTCGAATTCACCCAGTCGATGTTGGATCAGCCTGCGCTGAGGGCGACGTCCACGTTGTTCCGTGTCGCGTTCGAATACGGGCACACGGCGTGCGCCTTCTGGATCAGATCCTCGATGACTGCAGCATCGAGGGCGTGGTCCGTGACCTTGAGCGAGATGTCCAGATTGTAGCCCTCGCCCTTCGTGTTGGCACCAAAGCCAACCGACGCATGCACCTTCGTATCGGGACCAACAGGCGTGCCCGCCTTTCCGGCGACCAGACGCAGGGCCCCCAGGTAGCAGGCGGCATAGCCGGTAGCGAAAAGCTGTTCGGGATTGGTGCCGGGGCCATCATCGCCACCCATGGCCTTTGGCACCGACAGGCTGATGTCTACCTTGCCGTCGTCCGTGTGCGAGCGACCGTCGCGACCGCCGCCGGAGGCTATTGCGCGGGCGGTGTAAAGAACGTCCATGAGAAACTCCTTCAATGGGAAGCCAGACATGGTGTGCAGCGTGGGCGCTGCAACAATTTAAACGACCGTCCCGCGGGAACAGTGAGGCAGCAGCCCTCAGGCAATGCCGGCTTTCTTGAGAATTTTCCAGGCCTTGATGACGCGCACCAGCTTGGCTTCGGCACCGCGGTCGCCCTGGTTATGGTCCGGGTGGCAGCGTTTCAGCAGGTCGTGATACGCCGCCTTGATCGCTTCCTTGGTCGCGCCCGGCTCCAGATCGAGATCGGCCAGGGCCCCGCGTTCGATCTTGCCGACGCGCCGGTCCTCTGTCGGGGACTGGGGTGCCTGGTCGCCCTTGCGACCGAACAAACCGTAGCTATCGCGCCATGAGCCAGCGCCGGCGGTATTGGCAGTGCCCATTTTGGCGGCGAAGGCTGCAGCTTCTCGACTGTTCTTGCCCGCCTTCATCTCCCACGTCGGGCGCCCGCCCGTCATGGCCTCATTCTCCTTGGCCGCACGGATCTGCGACTCGGTCATGCCGGAATAGAAGTCCCAGCCCTTGTTGTACTCGGCGGCGTGGCCCTGGCAGAAATCATAGAAGTCGTTCAGCCGCTCACGCGACTTGGGCGCACGCGCGGTCGCGGCCTTGACGCAGTCCGGCCACTGGCACGGCTTCTCGCCAGGCTTCAGATGCAGGACGTCAGCCTTCGCCTCAGCCTCTCCGGCTTTGGGCGGCTTGATCCGCATATCTTTGAAACGGGGTTTGTATTCGAACGACGCAGGCATTGGCGACAGTGTAAGGTCGATTTGGTCTGCATCAAGGAAGCGATCATGTCACAGGGCCCAATCGGGACGATTATCCTCGAAAAACTGACAACGGCGTTCGATCCGGTGTCGATCACGCTCGAGGATGACAGCTGGAAGCATGCCGGACACCATCACGACGGCGGGATGGATGCCAAGGCGGGTGGCGAGAGCCATTTCAATCTGACGCTCGTGTCCGCGGCTTTCGAGGGGCAGGGCCGTGTCGCCCGTCAGCGGGCCGTGAACGCTGTCCTTGCAGATGAATTAGCGGGTCCGGTCCATGCCCTTTCGATCAAGGCCATGACACCGTCTGAAGCTTCCGGTTGAACCTTCGACGGTTCTTCACCCCGTCTTAGAATGTTCGCCCTAGGGTCACGTTCAGGCCTGTTCAACGAACCGGGGGATTAGATGGTAGGATCAGACGTCATAGGCAAAGGCTTGACCAGCGGGCAAACCGCGGGCGAGGCGGCTCAAGCCCTGACGGCTATCCTGCAAACCCAGTATCTGCGCTACCTGATCATTGCCAGCTGGGCGATAGGGTTGCTGGCGACGGTTGGAGGCCTTCACGCCCTTGTCTGGTTCGTGGGGACCATCGGTGCCGGCATTCTGCGCGGGTCCGTGGAGAAACGCGTCAGCAATCACGTGGGAAGCGGCTGGGGCATGGTGTTCCCGATCGTTGCGACAGTCACGACAGCGGCCTGGGCTGCTGCCCCCCTCATGGCATGGTTTTCTGACGCGCCATTCGGCCAGGAACTGGCCCTTGCGCTGCTGGTCTCGGGCTATGTGCTGGTGTTCGCCCAGCTCAGAAGCTCTCCCCGCCAGGCAATCCTGATTTCATCACCCTATGGCCTCGTTGCCCTGACAATTCTGTTCAGCCTTTGGGGTGGACCACTGTTCTGGCCCTTTCTCGCTGTCGTACCCTTTACGGTGGCCGGGCTTTTTGTGCTTGTGACCATGACGATGCTGCGTGAAGAACGCATCCGCGCTTTCCAGGAACATCAGGCGCACCTCATCGAGGAATTGCAGACTGCGCGCGACAAGGCCGACGCCGCCAACGCGGCAAAGTCGAACTTTCTCGGCGTCATCTCGCACGAACTCCGAACACCCATGAATGGCGTTCTCGGCGCAGCCCAGCTGCTGGGGGCCACGCGTCTGGAAGACACCCAACGAGAGTATCTGTCGATCATCCGGAACTCGGGCGACAACCTGTTGAGCCTGCTTAACGATATCCTCGACATGACCAAGATCGAGGCAGGCAAGATGACCTTCGAGGTCGTCGATATCACCACGGACGAGTTGCACCGGCGCGTCATAGGTCCTTTCACAGCCCAGGCAGAGGCCAAGGGACTAGCGTTCGAGACGACCTTGACAGGCCAGATTCCGGCGGTCGTGCGGGGAGACCCCCTGCGGATATGTCAGGTGCTGCAGAACCTGCTTTCCAATGCGGTCAAGTTCACCGAGGCCGGGACAATTGCCTACAGCGTCCACGGCGAGCGAATTTCCGATCAGCGCGTCAGGCTGGACTTTTCAGTCACGGACAGTGGAACCGGCATTGCCAAGGACGACCTGGAGCGACTGTTCCAGCCGTTTACCCAGGTGGATGCTTCTTCGACCCGCAGATTTGGTGGCACCGGTCTGGGTCTCACGATTGCGCGACGCATGGCCAATATCATGGGCGGCGACATCAGCGTGACGTCAACGCTCGGCAATGGCTCGACCTTCACCCTGTCGACCGAGACCGACGTCGTTGAATGGGAACGGCTTCAGCCCGCTGAAGCGATCCGAGCCGAACTGGGCGATGGTGACAGCCTCAGTGTGCTGGTCGTGGAAGACCATCCGGTCAATCGCATGATCCTCGAAGCCTGGCTTGGTTCGGCGGGCCATGCCACGGCTTCGGCGGAAAATGGCAAGGTGGCCATCGACATGGCAGCGACCCAGACATTCGATCTCGTCATCATGGACGTCAACATGCCGGTGATGGACGGGCTCACGGCGACCCGTCTGATCCGTACATCGGGAAAGAACCGGGAGACCCCTATTGTGGTCCTGTCGGCCTCGGCGCGGCATGAGGACCATCAGGCGGGTCTGGATGCCGGTGCCGACGCCTATCTGAACAAGCCAATCGACTTCGCGAGCCTTGCGGAAATGCTGGGGCGTGTCGGCGCAGGACGAGCGGCTGTTGGCCAGACCCTGGATCAGGAAGCGACGACCCAGGCAGCTTGACCGCCCATTGCCCTCCGCCCAGGCGTCCCACTGACGTTGCTGACTAAGGGGGGCCTGGTTCGGACGGTGCCAAGGCCATCAGGAAGTCGCGCACGGCCGGTAGCGACGAGCCGGGATCTTCTTCATGCGGCAAATGACCGAGGTCCGGAAACGAAACCAGGCGCACGTCCGCAATGTGGCGCCGGTAGTCCTTCGCATTGCTGTAGGGAATCATGGCGTCCTGCTCACCCCAGACCATCAGGGTGGGGGCCGCAATCTGCTCCAGCAACGGCACGGGGTCGGTCAGAACGGTCTGTTCCATCCTTTCAAGCATGGCATTGCGCGCCCCGGGGGCGAGCATCAGGTCGTGATAGCGTTCGACAACTGGATCCGTCAGGGCAGCGGGATCGGCGTATCCGACGGCGATGTTGGCCCGCAGCATGAACCGGGGCAGGGCGTAGCGCATCAATTTCATGACGGCGGGTACCTCGGGAGGCTTTCCGTATTCGAAGCCGGGGCTCGCAAACCCGTCTGGCGAGATCAGAACCAGACCCTCGACGCGCTCGGGATGGCGTGCAGCAAACGTCCATGCGATCCGGCCGCCGACAGAATTTCCGACCAGTGACGCCTTCTCGATGCCGGCTCGCTCCATCAGGCCCAGTATCAAAGCCATGGCGCGAGCGTCGGTATATTTGCCAGTGCTGTCCGGTGGCGACAGTCCCGAGCCAGGCAGGTCGAACCGGATCACCCGGAAGCGGTCTTGCAGGCCTTCGGCCCAGGGATCCCAGGTGTGAAGACTGGCTCCGAACCCGTGCAGCAGGATGACGACCGGGGCGTCACGTGGTCCGGTTTCCCGGATATGGATCGAAGTACCCTCGACGACGACCATGTCCTGGGGCACTCTGAGGTACTTCGCCTCAAGGAACTCGCGGGACACATCCGGTGTCCATAGCCAGACGACCAGCGCGATCAGGACGACAGCCAGGCAGAATGCGACCAGCAGGATCTGTCTCATCAAATGATCAGGCGGCGACTGCCGTCCGGGCCAGGGCACAGTGTGACCAGATCTCCGACAGGGCGTCGACCAGCAGGTCGATGTCCTCGTCCGAATGCACAGGCGACGGGGTCAGACGAAGCCGTTCGGTCCCCTTGGGCACAGTCGGATAGTTGATGGGCTGCACATAGATGCCGTGGTTTTCCATCAGCCAGTCGCTGATCATCTTGCACTTCTTCGGGTCGCCAACCATCACCGGGATGATGTGGCTTTCGTTCGCCAGCGTTGGAATGCCAGCAGCGGAAAGACGGGCGCGGACCCGGGCGACCCGCTCCTTGTGCCGGAAGCGCTCGATTTCCGAAGCCTTGAGATGTCTGACGCTGGCGCAGGCTCCTGCAGCGACTGCCGGGGGCAGGGCGGTCGTGAAGATGAACCCTGATGCGAAGCTGCGAACGAAATCGCACAGGGCGCTCGAGGCCGCGATATAGCCGCCCATCACACCGAATGCCTTGCCAAGAGTACCTTCGATGACGGTGATCCGGTCCATCAGGCCCTCGCGCTCCGCGACGCCACCGCCGCGCGGGCCATACAGGCCGACACCGTGAACCTCGTCGAGATAGGTCATGGCCCCGTACTTGTCGGCGACGTCGCAGATTTCCTTGATAGGGCCGATGTCGCCGTCCATCGAATAGACGCTCTCGAAGGCGATCAGCTTCGGTCGCGACGGATCAATCTTCGACAGCAGTTCGTCCAGATGTGCCGGGTCGTTGTGGCGAAAGATCTGGCATTCCGCGCGACTGTGGCGGATCCCCTCAATCATGGATGCGTGGTTGCAGGCATCGGACAGGACGACGCAGTTGGGCAGTTTGGCCGCCAGGGTGCCCAGGGCCGCCCAGTTGGAGACATAGCCCGAGGTGAACAGCAGGGCCGCTTCCTTGCCATGCAGGTCCGCCAGTTCCCTTTCCAGCAGGACGTGATGATGGTTGGTGCCTGAAATGTTGCGGGTGCCACCTGCACCGGCACCACAGCTCTCGAGAGCATCATGCATGGCCTGCAGAACGTCACGGCTCTGGCCCATGCCGAGGTAGTCGTTCGAGCACCATACCGTGATGTCGGTATTGCCATCGGCCGTGCCGTTGTAGTGGCGGGCCCGCGGGTAGGCACCGGCCTTGCGCTCAAGCTCGGCGAAGACGCGATAGTTGCCGTCGTCGCGGAGGGCCTGAAGCTGGGACTGGAAGAAGCTCTCGTACATCGTTGTGGTCCCCCCGGTGGTGGTCGTGTCAGTCATCGATCCCGCTCCCCTGCGGCCGCGAGGATGATGTCCGCGCGGGATTGTTTGTCGTCGTCGCCCAGCGCCCAGCCCCACAGGGTGCGGTCGGGCGAGGGCATCATGAGAAAGGCGTGCTCCAGCAGGCCAAGAAGCGCGAGGGCCATCATCAGACAGGCCCCGATTGCCATTCCAGGCGACGTCGCGGCGTCGGTCGCTGCATGCCCAAGCAGGATAGCTGCGATCACCGAAAGAGCGAGGGACAGCGGGAACAGGGCATTGAAGCGGGCTCGGCGGAAATAGGTCTGCAAATAGGTCAGGCCTGACGGCAGGAAGGTGATCGGGGGGTTGCGGACGCCAAGGAAGATGTTGAGCTTGGTCGACAGGCGCATGGCAAGGAGCAGGGCGAATGTAAGGGTTCCGGTCTGGTTGGGCTGACCCCAGGCAAGGGCGGCGATCACTATGGCCGTAGCCACAAGGGCTATCTCGTGGTGGATCACGGTTTCAGCCGACACCCGGAACCGCATCCAGCCGCTTGCGGTCGGGGGGCAGGGGGTTCGGCGCGGCCCTGTAATCTTGCCCATCAGGAAGCCAAGTTCATGCCAGCCCCATACAGTCAGGGCAAAGCCGAAGGCCCAGTAGGCTCCGAACACACTCTGATCCCGCGCCACGACAGCAAGCCCGATCAGCGCGATCACTGCGACCAGACTGGACAGGCCCAGTGTCCAGCCCGCCGCCGCCCGGGGGCGGCGCACGAGCCAGAGTATGGCTCCTGTACTGAACCACCACAGCACCAGCGAGGCCGCCATGGCCACGCCGATCTGGGATGCACTGACCGGCTCCATCAATCCTACCAGGTTGGCGAGAGACGGATGTCGGCAGGCGGCGTATTCTTCTCGACAGGCTGGAAGTAGAGGCCTGCAAGGACGCTGGCGACCTTCAGTGTCAGGCCGAAGCGTTTGATGCTGTTGAACAGCCCGCCCGCGGTCTTCGCAGCCGCCATCGAGTCGGCCGTCATCCGAAGGCGCTCCAGCCCTTTGCGGAACTGCGGCGTGTCGGTCTTGAGGACCACTGGATAAACCTGTTTCGAGATCTCCGAGCAGATGCGGAAGACCTCGTGGTCATAGTCGGTGATGTCGACGCCAAGAGCCTGATGGAAGGCCGGACGGTTGTGATCGCGGACGTACATCGTGGCATAGACTGACAGGAGGAAGAACCGGATCCACCAGACGTTGGGTCCCTTGAGCAGCTTGGGATCGGTCCGCATCAGTAGGGCGAAGGCCTCGCCGTGCCGGAACTCGTCATTGCACCACTTCTCGAACCACCTGAAGATTGGATGGAAGCGCTGCTCAGGGTGTTTCTCGAGGTGCCGGAAAATGGCGATATAGCGGGCGTAACCAATTTTTTCAGAGAGATAGACCGCGTAGAAGATGAACTTCGGCTTGAAGAAAGTGTACTTCTTGGTCTTCGTCAGGAAGCTGAGGTCCACGCCAATGCCGGCGTCCTTGAGTGTGTCGTTGATGAAGCCGGCATGCCGGGCCTCATCACGGCTCATGTATTTGAACAGCGCCTTGATGTCCGGGTTCTGAACCCGCTTGGCGATCTCCGCGTACAGGACGCAACCCGAAAACTCGGAGGTCAGCGAGCTGACGAGAAAGTCGACGAACTCCTTCTTCAGGTCTTCGGGCAGGGACTCAATGACCCCTTCGAACGAGGCGTCGCGCTTGAAATGGTGCTTGTTGATGTCGGCAGCCATCTCGGCCATCAGGCCGTCCCAGACCTCGCGCACCGGGCTCACATCGATCCGGTCCATTGCCTCGAAATCGGTCGTATAGAACCTGGGACTGAGGACCGTGTCCTCCTGGGCAAGTGCCGTCGTCTCTGCCGAGCGAACGGCGTCCCTTGCCATATGCCGGGGGTCGGGACGCATCAGCTCATGGGTGGGATCAAGCGCGAGGGCGGTCACAGGCTTCTCCTTGGCGTGAAGCTGACATCATAGAGTTCCGAGAGTTCGAAACGGGCCGTCACCTTGGTCCACAGCCGTTCCAGTGGCGTAGCGCGGCGAACCGTGGCGAAACGGCGGAAGGTGCGGCGCTGGCCGAAGGCTACATGGATCGGGTCGCCGTGAACGAGGACCTGATCACCCGGCCGGATGTCGGGATCGCCGTCGAGCGCGACATGTGCATGCAGGCTCTCGTCCGAATGCTCGACCTCGATCGTGCAGGGGGTCTGAAGGTGGCGGCTCATGCCTGGGTCTCCGGAGTACGCATCAGATCGAGGAAGGCCTGACGATTGGTGGGCCCGAAGGCATTGAGCGTCAAAACGTGTCGCGTGGCCAGATCCTCAATGGTCACGGCACCGTCAGACCATTCGGTGACGCGGAAGGCCGCCTCGGGCCCCAGGCCCCGGGACCGGCGATCACGGACCATGCTTCGCAGAACCCCGCGCACGAACCCTCCTGTCCCGGGCGCGACGGCTTGATCGGGGTGCCCCGCCACTTCGACGCGGATGCCTCCGTCAGCAAGGTCATGAAAACGCATGTCCCGGCTGGTGACCTGCGAGGCTGTGCTCGGGGTCGCTGCCGCGGCCGAGGCCGGAGTTTCGATCAGCCCCAACCTTGCCGCACCGACCGTCAGCAGGGTTGCTCCCACCAGCATGAAGGCACCGATCAGCGGGGCTTTGGGAAAGGGCTTGTCGTCTAGGGCAGACATCGCAGGGTTCCTTGGATGACGATCAGGCGGTTGCGGGCTGGCCGTCGCTGGGCTTGGCGAGACCTGGACGCACGGTCGCCGCGCGGGCCGACTCTGCGACGAAGGGCTTGTCGGCAGCGCGGGCGGCGATCTGCAACTGGGCGCTGAGGCGTTCGGCAACGGCAGCAGCGTCAGGCAGGGCCCGCATCATGGGTTGAGGGCTCACGAACTTCCAGGGACGGGCGTGGGGCCAGAGGTGAGGATAGGCGATTTTGGCACCGCCACCGAGGCTGATCGGAATGTCGCCCACGCCCTTTGCGTCCACCTTCAGCTGGGCCGAGGCGATGGTCGGGTACGGGATGTTAAAGCATTTCGAAAGGGCCACCCCGTGCCGAAGCACGAACCGCTTGTTGGTCAGGGTGTAGACCGTCGTGCGGGCATTGGCCCAGGCATAGCCGACCAGCAGGCCGACACAGACCAGACCTGCCAGCAGGCTGAACACAGCCGTCATGGCGATCTCATCGATCGGTCTCGAGGTGGCCAGTCCATTGACCAGATTCCACGTCACCAGGCCCCCGAAATACAAGGCAACCCAGTGAGCCTTCATCGCGGAGCGGGCCAGGGTTCGCCAGTCGGGTGACCCCTGCCACAGGATGTGTTCGCCGGCCGGAAGATACCCCGGAAGGCCCCGGATCGGTTCGCCGTCGTGTTCGTTGTTGCTCACAGCCATGGCTCCTGACGCTCACGGGTGGCGTACAGCAGGCCGCCGCCGAAATAGCCCATGACGCGATCTTCTTCGTAGAGGGTGATCTGTTCAGCACTTTCCAGGGCCGGAGCGTCGGCAAACTGGGCAGCGGTGACCGTGTGTGTCCGGACGGTGCGCTTCGATCCACTGACGACGACCATGGTCATCGGGATGACGACCTTGCGCCCTGTCTCGCCGCCGAGAGCGACCTCGAGATAGCGGATCAGGACTTCGGACTTGTCGACCCAGGCATCGGTGACAATCCCGGCAACCTTGCCGTCGCAGCCGATCATCTTCATGCCGCGCGGATCGGGATCCTGTGGAGCCAGATGGAAGTCAGGCGCGATCCGCATCGGCACGATCTTGGCATGGCCATCGACCGTGGCGTCCGGGTAGCGCGGGCGTTCAGCATAGGAAGCCGGCCCGATGCCATCGACGAGAGGATTTCCGGTCGGCTCGATCGGGGACCCGTCCATCGGTGCGCTGCGGCGGGCGGCGAGGGGGCGAGTGTCGCGGTTGCCGGGGTTCGGATAGGTCCGGGTGCCGTGACCATGCGGCAGGACGAAGGTCTTGGGGCTGGCGGTGAAGAACAGCCCGCCGAGAGGCTCCTTGCGCCCGGTGACATCGTCCTCGAGCGGATAGCCCTCGCGACGGTCTTCACGGCGCAGATAGAAGATCAGCCCCGCGAAAAAGAAAAAGAAGGCGATGAGGCAGAACTCTGCCACATCGAAATCGCCGAAGAGGTACGGGCTGTTTTCCATGTCAATGGCTCCTTTGAACCGAAGTCAGGCGGGCAGGTCGGCAAGGCCGAACCGCTGGGTGGAAGGGGCAGGCGAAGCAGATCCGGGCGCGTAACGGGCCAGGGGCCCGATGGCGACGAGTGCGGCAAACAACAGACCGATCTCGAGATGATAAACGACGATGTAGCCGGTGGCGGGGGTCGCCATGGCGGCCCCCAGCATGCCAGCGTCGGCGAGGTGGGACACCAGGTCGCGCAGGCCACCGCCGACGAAGATGGCGAGGCCGATGGCTGTGGCCTGAACCGCACCCCAGGCCCCAAGGGCGATGCCGGACCGGCCATCGCGGGCGAGGGCCATGGCCGACGTCAGGGTGCCGACCGAGAACATCCCGCCGCCGAGACCGATCAGGACGACGCCAGCACAGAAGACGGGAGCGATGGCAAAGGCTCCGCCCGCGATCACGGCGACGAAGGCCAGAATCCCCCAGATGAGGCCATGACCGGCCAGACGATGCGGTTCGGCGCCCTGGCCCAGACGACGTGCAGCAAAGGCCAGGCCCGCGAGCGTGCCGGCAGACCAGAGGGCGGTCAGGGCTGTGGTCTGACCGACCGAAAGATCGAGAATCTGGCCGCCATAGGGCTCCAGAAGCACGTCCTGCATCGAAAAGGCCGCTGCGCCGAGGCCAACCGCCACCAGCAACCGGCTTGCGCGACCACCCGCCGAAAACTCGGCCCAGGCCGTCTTGAATTCGACCCGGGGCTTGTCCTTGGCCGTCAGGGCGAAATTCTGGGCTTCCTGTTTCCACAGGGCGGTCGTGTTCAGAACGATGGCGATGACAGCAGCGCCCTGGACGACACCGACCAGTTTGACCTCCTGAAAGTCAGCCAGGATCAACCCCATCAGGATGCCCGAAATCAGCATGCCCACCAGCAGCATGACATAGAGCAGCGCAACCACGCGGGGCCGTGCATGCTCGGGAGCCAGATCGTTGGCCAGCGCAAGACCCGCTGTCTGCGTCGTGTGGATGCCCGCGCCGACCAGCAGGAAGGCGACGACGGCGGCAATATGGCCAATCCACTCTGTCCCGACCTCGACCCCGCGCCCACCGCTGATCAGCAGGGCAAAGGGCATGATGGCCAGGCCGCCGAACTGCAGCATGCTGCCGAACCAGATATAGGGCCCACGCCGCCAGCCGAGGTGCGACCGGTGAGTGTCCGATCCGTGCCCGATCAGCGCGCGCAGGGGTGCAATCAGGAAGGGGATGGCGACCATGGCGGCCACCAGGACCGTAGGCACGTTCAGCTCGACGATCAGGACCCGGTTCAGGGTTCCGGTCAGCAGCACAGTGGTCATGCCCACCGAGATCTGGAACAGCGAAAGCCGCAGCAGGCGGCTGAGCGGAAGTTCGGTCGTTGCTGCATCGGCAAAGGGCAGACAGGCTGTGATCAGACGCGCCCATTGGGCCCGGCTGTCGCCTCTGGCTGGTTTCGCAGCCACCCTTCGCTGAAGCAGTTTTTTCAGCACCGCAGCAGCTCCAGTGCCTGAGATGTGTAGAAGCCACCCTGCACGCGACGGCTGCGACCCACCGAACAGCCGGGCAAGCCCGCCAGACGTTGCGACAAGGCGTCGATGTTCGCTGGCGCGATAGCCGGGGCCCGGTCTGCCCGGGGGAAGAGCTTGCCCATCGTCAGCATGAGCATCAGGGCAGGGGTGCGCGGTGTGACCGTGAAGATCACCGAGCCGCGCGTGCGGGCCGACAGGGCCTCGAGCACGCCGACAATGTCATCGGTGCGGTAGTGAATCAGGCTGTCCATCGCGACCACGTGGTCAAAATCGCCAAGGTCGGGCGACATCATGTCCCCGGCGCGCCAGTCGATTTCACCGCTCATGCCCTTGGGCGCGCGCTCACGCGCGATGTCGACCAGGCTGGCGGAGACATCGATGGCCACGACATGGGCACCGCGCCGGGCCGCCTCGACGGCGAGGGCACCCGTGCCACAGCCGGCATCGAGGATGCGCAAACCGGTCATGTCGGCGGGCAACCAGGATAAGAGGGTGGAGCGCATCTCGTCGCGACCGGCGCGGACGGTGGCACGGATCTTCGAGACCGGCGCATCGCTGGTCAACTGAGCCCAGGCGTCGAGCGCCGTGCGGTCGAAATACTCCTCGAGCCGGCCGCGATACTGGTCGTAGCTGGCGCTGGTCACTGGTCGAACCCCAGGAATTCAAAGATGTCGCGATCGCGCATGGGCTCGGCCTCGATCGGGTCCATGCCATCCCAGAGGGACTGGGCGAGGCGCATGTATTCGGCCTTGGCGGCTTCCAGCTCGGGCGAGCCGTCCATCTCGAACACGACGGACTTCTTCAGGCGGCTGCGCCGGATTTCGTCGAGGTCGGCAAAATGGGCAATGCGTTTCAGGCCGATAGCCGCATTGAAGCGATCGATTTCGTCGGTGCCGGCACTGCGGTTGGCAATGATGCCCCCCAGGCGGACCTGATAGTTCTTGGACTTGGCCTTGATGGCCGCAACGATGCGATTCATCGCAAAAATGCTGTCGAAGTCATTGGCGGTGACGACCAGAGCCCGCTCGGCATGCTGGAGGGGGGCCGCAAAACCCCCGCAGACGACATCGCCGAGAACATCGAAGATCACGACGTCTGTATCTTCGAGAAGGTGATGTTCCTTCAGGAGCTTGACGGTCTGGCCGACAACATAGCCGCCACAGCCGGTACCGGCCGGAGGGCCGCCGGCCTCGACGCAGCGCACCCCGTTGAAACCCTCGTAGACATAGTCCTCAGGGCGCAGTTCCTCGGAGTGGAAATTCACCGTCTCCAGCACATCGATCACCGTCGGCACGAGGCGCTTGGTCAGGGTGAAGGTGCTGTCGTGTTTGGGATCACAGCCGATCTGCAGCACCCGCTTGCCCAGCAGCGAGAAGGCCGCTGACAGGTTCGAGCTCGTGGTCGATTTGCCGATCCCGCCCTTGCCGTAAACGGCGAAGACCTTGGCTGAGCCGATGTTCAACGTTGCGTCCATCTCGACCTGGACCGATCCGGCACCGTCCGGTGGACGGCGCTTCAGGGTCTGGGGCATTTCGAGGGTGATGGTCATGATCTGTCCTTGATCCTCAAGCCGCCGCAGCGGGTGTGAGGCCTTCGAGCCTGTCTTCGAGTTCGTCGGCTGCGTCGCGCAGAGCCTGCAGGGTCGCTGCATCCGGGGCCCAGTAGGCGCGGTCGGAGGCTTCGAGCAGCCGGTTGGCCATGCGGGCAGAGGCCTTGGGGTTCAGGGTCGCCAGCCGGTCGCGCATCGCTGCGTCCAGCACGAAGGTTTCCGAGATTTCCTGATAGACCCAGGGCTGGACGTCGCCGGTCGTGGCGGACCAGCCGAGAGTATTGGTGACCTGGGCCTCGATGGCGCGGACGCCTTCGGAGCCATGTTTCAACTGACCCTCGAACCAGCGCGGGTTCAGCACGCGTGTACGGCTTTCGAGGGTGACCTGTTCGGCGAGCGTGCGGACCTTGCCTTCGCCCTGGGTCTGGTCACCGATGTAGACGGGCGAGGCCTTGCCGCGGGCGCGTTCGGCTGACTTGGCAACGCCACCCAGGGTGTCGACATAGTGGTCGATCGTGGTCACGCCGAGGTCGACCGAGTCCAGATTCTGGTAGGCCAGATCTATGCCCGCGAGAGCACTGCTTAGCAGGGCGGGTTGTTTCAGTGGCTTGCCACTGCGGCCGTATGCAAAGCCCTTGCGAGACTCGAAGGCATCGGCGAGTTCGCCTTCCTCGGTCCATGCTCCCGAGTCGATGAGGGAGTTCACCGAAGCGCCATAGGCACCCTCGGCATTGGAAAAGACCCGCAGGGACGCCGTTTCCATGTCGCAGCCGAGCTTGCCCTGATGCTCGAGCGAACGCTTGCGAACAAAGTTCTGCTGGATCGGCTCGTCGGCCGTGGCAGCCAGCCAGGCGGCATCCGCAAGCATCTTCATCTGCAGGGGCAGAAGGTCGCGGAAGATGCCCGATACCGTGGCGATCACATCGACGCGCGGACGGCCGAGCTCTTGCAGCGAGACCAGTTCTGCCCCGCACAGCCGACCGTAGCCATCGAAGCGCGGGCGGGCACCCATCAGGGCCATGGCCTGGGCGATCGGGCCGCCTTCGCTCTTCAGATTGTCTGTGCCCCACAGGACGATCGCCATCGATTCCGGGAAGGCACCGGTCTCGGCGAAATGCTTGGCCAGCAGCCGGTCGGCCTGACGCATGCCGTCGGCCACCGCATAGGCCGAGGGAATTCGGAAGGGGTCGAAGCCGTGGATATTACGTCCCGTCGGCAGCATTTCCGGCGTGCGCAGCAGGTCACCGCCGGGCGATGGCATGACATAGCCCCCGTCCAGTGCGGCGATCAGGGCTTCCATCTCGGGGTTGGTCGAGAGCGCCCCATTGGTCTTGTGCAGATGGCGGAACAGTTCGATCCCGGTCGTGTCCGAGGCGATACCGCTGATCCCGAGGGCGGTGCGAGCGTCGGCCCCATCCACGATGGCCTGGACGGCGTCGCGGCCCGGCTTTGGACCCTCGCGGGCTTCGGCTACTGCGAGCAACAGGTCGACGCGCTCTTCGGCCGTGAAGGCCTCGCCCAGGACATGCAGGCCATTGGGGATCAGGGTCTGTTCCAGCTCCTGGAGCGTGGCGATCAGGGCGTTGACCCGTGCATCGTCCGAACCGTCGATCAGGCCGAGGTTCAGTGCAGCGGCGGACTCGAAGATCATCGGGTTCAGCTGGGCGCGCTCTGCGCTGGCCTCGATCTCGGTCGCGCGCCAGCGATCGACGAGGGACTTGAGGTCCAGCAGGCCCTTGTAGAGCCCGGCATCGTTGATCGGTGGCGTGATGTAGCTGATCAGCGTCGCGTTCGAGCGCCGTTTGGCGATCATGCCTTCGGACGGGTTGTTCGCTGCATAGAGGTACAGGTTTGGCAGGTCGCCGATCAGGCGGTCGGGCCAGCAGGCCTCGGACAGGCCGGCCTGTTTGCCGGGCATGAATTCCAGCGCGCCGTGAGTGCCGAAATGCAGCACGGCATGGGCACCGAAGTCCTCGCGGATCCAGCGGTAGAAGGCCGAGAAGGCGTGGGTCGGTGCGAAGCCGCCCTCGAACATCAGCCGCATCGGATCACCCTCGACGCCAAAGGGAGGCTGCAGGCCGACGAAGACATTGCCGAACTCGGCACCCAGGACAAAGATCGAGGAGCCGTTGGCCAGCGACTTGCCGGGGGCAGGGCCCCAGACCGCTTCGATGTCCGCCAGCCAGCGTTCGCGGACAACATGCTCGTTGGCCGGAATGCGCACATGGACATTGCCGTCGGTGCCATAGCGGCTGGCATTGCCTTCCAGCAGTCTGGCGCGAAGGGCGTCGACGCTTTCGGGGACTTCGACCGTGTAGCCCTCGGCTGCCAGCCGGATCAGGGTCTTGTGCAGGCTGGCCCAGACCGACATCTGGGCAGCGGTACCGGCGGCTCCGGCGTTCGGCGGGAAGTTGAAAAGTACGGTCGCGATCTTGCGCTCGGCTCGTTCCGAGCGGCGCAGGGCGACCATCTTCCCGACCCGGCAAGCCAGGGTCTCGGCACGTTCGGGGCAGGACAGCATCGCGCGAGCACTGTCGGCGGGGAAGGTGCAGCGGCGGACACAGCCGGTGCAGGGCGCGTCAGAACCATCGGTGCGCCCGCCGAACATCATCGGCGCAATGCCCCCGTCGAGCTCGGGAATGGACACCATCATCGTGGCTTCCAGCGGCAGCAGGCCCTGATGGCCGGCGCTCCACTGCTGGAAGGACTGGAACTCCAGCGGGTGAGCCGAGATATAGGGGACGTCGAACTTGCCGAGCGCGGCTGCGGCGGCGTCGGAGTTGTTGTAGGCAGGGCCACCGACCAGCGAAAAGCCGGTCAGGTTGATCAGGGCGTCCACGACCGGACGTCCGTCCTTCATGAACAGGCTGTCCATGGCTGGGCGAGCATCAAGCCCGTTGGCAAAGGCCGGGATCACGCGCACGCCACGGGCCTCGAAGGCATTGATCACGCCATCATAGTGGGCGGCATCGCCGGCCAGCACATAGGACCGCAGGATGACGAGGCCGACCGTGCCGTTACGGCCATCGTGGGCGGGCAGGGCCTCGGAGGTCTCGGCCATGCGACCGGACACGCCGTCGCCCATGCGGGGGTGGTAGACACCGACATCGGGATACTCGATCGGCGCAGCGGCCTTTAGCGCTCCGCGCAGGGTGCGGCGCTCGCCGTCGGCATAACGGTCCAGCAGATAGCGGACCATCGAGACCATGTTCCCGGTCGAACCGGCGAACCAGTACTGCAGGGTCAGGAAATAGGCGCGGACGTCCTGGGCGGTGCCCGGGATGAAGGCGAGAATCTTCGGTAGGCGGCGCAACATGGCCATCTGCTTCTCGCCGGGTACGCCGCCGGTAGCCTTGGTATTGCCGCGCAGCTTCTTGAGCATTGCCAGCGGGCCCTTCTGGGACCCGTCCATGCGGTAGGTCCCCATCCGGGTCAGTTTCACGACTTCTGCTGCCGACATCATGCAGACCATGGCGTCACAGGCCTCCGACCGCGCCTTCAGGGCGGGCAGGACCATCTGGATGTGGTCGTCGACGAACAGCATGGAGGCGATGACAAGGTCGCCGCGCGCAATGTCGTGCCTGCAGGCTTCGAGGGCCACCGGATCGCTGCCGAACTCGGAGGCAGCATGCAGACCGATGGTCAGGTTCGGGATAGAGCGGCGCAGTTCGGTCTCGGCCTGGGCCACGGCACCGGCGAGGTGGTTGTCCAGGGTGACGATCACGACTCGCACCGGTGGCGTCAGCCCGGCGGCATGCGTGGGATCAGCGACTGTAATGCGACTTGGCATCGTACAACGTCTCCACACCGATGGTCGCCAGGCCTTGCTCAGCGGCGAAGCGCTCCGTGTTCTTTCTCGCCTTGCCGCGAACGAAGAAGGGGATTTTCTTCAGCTCGGCTTCTGCATCGGCGGCCCAGACGATCTCCGAAGATACGGAGGCGATCTCGGTCGAGGCTATGGTTTCGATCGATTGAGCCGGGCGTGCCGAGCCCGCGCCATGTCCGCCCAGATGCGAGGCGCCAGCCTCGTCGCTGAACTCGAAATCGTCGCGGAACATGTGCAGCAGGTGTTCTTCCAGCCCCATGACCAGCGGGTGAACCCAGGTATCGAACAGGACGTTGGCACCCTCGAAACCCATCTGCGGCGAGAAACGAGCCGGATGGTCCTGCACGTGGAAAGGCGCCGAGATCACGGCGCAGGGGATGCGCAGGCGCTTGGCGATGTGACGCTCCATCTGGGAACCCAGCACGAGCTCGGGCTGCAGGGCGGCGATGGCGTCCTCGACTTCCAGATAGTCGTCGGTGATCAGGGCGGTCAGGCCAAGGCCAGCGGCTGCTGCCCGGACCTCGCGGGCGAATTCGCGGTTGTAGCAACCCATCCCGACGACCTCGAAGCCGAGCTCTTCGGACGCCACGCGGGCGGCTGCGATGACGTGGGTTGCGTCACCGAAGACGAAGACGCGCTTGCCGGTCAAATACGTCGAGTCGACCGATCGCGACCACCAGGGCATCCGCGACGGGACGCCTTCAAGGACCGGAGCGGGGTCGAGGCCAGTCAGGGCGCAGACCTCGTGGATGAAGTCGAGTGTCGCTCCGTAGCCGAGGGGTACGGTCCTCACCGAAGGCTGTCCGCACATCTTCTGCAGCTGCAGGGCGGCCTCTCCGGCGATTTCCGGATACAGGACAACGTTGAAATCGGCGGCCCCCATCCGGGCGACATCCGCCGGGGTGGCACCCAGGGGTGCCGTTACATTGATATCGACGCCCATCCGCTCTAGCAGGCGGGTGATCTCGACCACATCGTCGCGATGGCGAAAGCCGAGAGCCGTGGGGCCGAGGATGTTGCAGGAGGGGCGACGGCCTTCCATCGGTGTGCGCTCGACCACCCTGGTCAGTGAGCGGACCAACTGGCGGAAGGTCTCGGCGGCTCCCCAGTTTTCCTTTTTCTGGTAGCTGGGCAGCTCCAGCGGAATGACCGGAATCGGCAGGCCGATTGCCAGTGCCATACCCGCCGGATCGTCCTGGATCAGTTCGGCGGTGCAAGAGGCTCCGACGATCATGGCCTGGGGCTGAAAGCGGGCATAGGCGTCGATGACGGCGGTCTTGAACAGTTCGGCCGTATCGGTGCCGAGGTCACGGGCCTGGAAGGTCGTGTAGGTGACTGGCGGGCGCTGGCCGCGCCGTTCGATCATCGTGAACAGCAAGTCGGCATAGGTATCGCCCTGGGGGGCATGCAGGACGTAATGCAGGCCGGTCATGGCGGTGGCGATCCGCATCGCACCGACGTGCGGGGGGCCTTCGTAGGTCCAGACGGTCAGTTGCATGTCGCAGCCTCCCGGCGGGAGGGACGGTTAGGCACGATGGCATCCGAAAGACGATCGCGGCGGTTCATCGGGCGTGCGAACAGCTCGGCCAGATCAGCAGCCTGTTCGAAGCCATGCACGGGCGAGAAGACGAGTTCGATCGACCATTTGGTCGTCAGGCCTTCCATTTCCAGAGGGTTGGCGAGCCCGAGGCCGCAGACCGAAAGGTCAGGCCGCGCATCGCGGCAACGGTCCAGTTGGCGATCGACGTCCTGGCCTTCGCTGAGCAGGGTCGAGGATGGAAGCAGTACCAGCTCCTTGGCCAGATGGGTCCGGTGGAGATAGGGCGTGCCGACTTCCAGCGGGATCATGCCGAGTTCCCGCGACAGGAACCGGGCCAGAGGCACTTCAAGCTGCGAGTCAGGAAAGAAGAAGATCGACTTGCCGTCGAGGCGGGCGCGCACTTTTTCCAGTGCCCGTGTGGCCCGCTCGCGGCCCGGGGCCACGACGGAGCGGAAGGTCAGCTCATCGACCCCGAAAGCCAGTGCGGCGGCGTGCAGCCAGTCAGTCGTGCCCTCGGCACCGAACGGGAACAGGGCGTCCAGACGGACAGCGCCGCGGTCTTCGAGCGCACGGGCCGTATCAC
>QBLX01000031.1:19663-22833 GCA_003241825.1 Alphaproteobacteria bacterium | reverse complement strand
CTGCCCGCGCGCTCACCCCCCTATGCTAGCCCGATGACCGACACCCTGATCTCCCCGCCCCCAGCCAAGGCCAGCCCGTTCCACGAACTGAAGGTCCTGTGGGTCAAGCACTGGACCGACCAGTTGTTCAGCTTCGCCGTCGAACGGCCCGAGGACTTCCGGTTCCGGTCGGGCGAGTTCGTCATGATCGGCCTGCCCGGCGAGGACGGCGGCAAACCGGTGCTGCGTGCCTATTCGGTCGCCAGTCCCAACTGGGCCGAGGAACTGGAGTTCTTCTCGATCAAGGTGCCGGACGGCCCCCTGACCTCGCGCCTGCAGAAGATCGTCGCCGGCGACACAGTGCTGATGGGCAAGAAGCCGACCGGGACACTGGTGCTCGATGCCCTGACCGGCGGCGAGCGGCTGTGGCTGATCGGCACCGGCACGGGACTGGCCCCGTGGCTGAGTGTGGCGCGTGACCCGGACACCTATGCCCGGTTCGGTCAGGTCATCGTCTGTCACACGGTGCGAGGCGTTGCCGACCTCGCCTATCGCGACTTCTTCGAGCACGGCATCCATGACGATCCGCTGATCGGCGACGAGGCGAAAGCCCAGTTGCGATACTATCCGACTGTCACGCGGGAGAATTTCGCGACGCCGGGACGCATCACCGACCGCATCACGTCCGGGGCCGTGTTCACCGACCTCGATATCGCCCCCGGCTTCAGGGCCGACCGGGACCGGGTGATGCTGTGCGGATCCATGGCCATGATCAAGCAGACGGCCGAGCTTCTTGACGGCTTTGGCCTGAAGGAAGGCTCCAATGCCGAGCCCGGGGACTATGTCCTGGAACGCGCCTTCGTCGGCTGACGTCAGAGATCGACACCCAGTGCCTGGGCCGCGATCACGGCCTGGGTCCGGTTCTGGACACCGAGCTTTCTGAACACGCCCGTCAGATGGGCCTTGATGGTCGCTTCGGTGACGCCGAGGTCATAGGCGATCTGCTTGTTCAGCCGCCCCTTCTGCAGGCCGACAAGAATCTTGAGCTGGGAGGGCGTCAGGCTGGCAATCCGCTGCTCCATTTCCATCTGACCGTCGTCATCGCCCGTGTCAGGGGCCCAGACGTCGCCAGCCAGAATGCTGGTCAGGGCTTCGACCATGGTCGGCAGGGTCGCGGATTTGGGAATGAACCCGGCAGCCCCGAACGTCAGCGCCCGTCGGACCGTGCCTGGGTCCTCGCTGGCCGAGACCACGACCACGGGGATGGCCGGATGCTCGCCCCGCACGGCGACCAGACCCGCAAAGCCGTCGCAGTCCGACATCTTCAGGTCCAGCAGCAGGAGCTCGACCGATCCAAGGCTCAGGGCCGCCCGCGCGTCTGCGAGGGTCGAACATTCCTCGATCGGTATATCCGGTGCGGCGCGCGCAAGGGCCGAGCCCAGCGCGGCCCGAAACAGCGGATGGTCATCGGCGACGACGATTCTGTGAGCCACGGCGTATTTCCCCCTCCGGGTCGCGTTGGCCGCGACGTCGTCATTGGAGACAGTTTGCCACCCCGCGACCTTGGTCGAAACTAGACCAATCGCTAATGGTCCCAAAGCTGTAACTGCCGAAAACAGGTGTCGTGAGGTTCGCGAGAGACGGACCCGGGAGGACACCATGAACAGATCTCGTCTGCTCGGCACCGCCTGTGCCATCGCCCTGATGCTTGCGCCCGGCCTTGCCGCCGCACAGACGCAGGACCCGGCAGCGCTGGAAGCACGGATTGCACAGCTCGAAGCCACGCTGAACGCGCTGAAAGCCGAGGTCGACGCTTCACGGGCGCAGCAGAACGCCGTCCAGCGCGACATCATCCGGCTGGACCAGACAGCCGCCGCAGCACCGGCACCCGTCGCGCAGCCCGCCCCTGTCGACGGGTTCCGGGTCGGCAACAACACGGTGAAATACGGGGGCTTCATCAAGGCTGACTACAGCCTGAGCCAGTATTCGGGTGGTGACCCGGTCAACGGCGACCTCCAGCGCGAGTTCTACCTGCCCGGAACGGTTCCCGTCGGTGGAGCCAGCGAGGGCAATGCGGCGGACTTCAACGCTCACCAGACCCGGTTCTGGCTGACCACCGACGGCACGATCGGAGGGCGAAAGATCGGGACGCGGATCGAACTCGACTTCCAGGTCCTGCCGGGCCCGGGTGACCAGCGTACGACCAGTCCTTCTACCGCTGCGCTCCGGCGGGCCTATGTCACCGTGGACAAATGGCTGTTCGGTCAGGAGTGGACGAATTTCCAGGTGCTGTCGGTCCTGCCTGAGTCCGCAGACTACGTCGGCCCCACCGAAGGCACCACGTTCAACCGCCAGGCCCAGGTCCGCTATACCAACGGCCCCTTCTCCATATCGGCCGAGAACCCGGACACCACGGTCACAGCGTTCAACTCGGCCACGCGCATCGTCGCTGATGACAACACCATGCCCGACATCACGGCCCGCTACGCCTATATCCGGCCGTGGGGCGAGGTGCAGGTCGCCGGGATCGTGCGCCAGCTCGCCTATGAGACCACCGGCACAGCAGCAATCAATGACACGACGGTCGGCTATGGCGTGTCGGTCGCGGCCAAGATCAAATTCGGCGAACGCGACGACCTGCGCGCCATGCTCACCGGTGGCCAGGGCATCGGCCGCTATGTCGGGCTGAATTTCACCAATGATGCGGCGCTGGATGCGGCAGGCAATCTCGAGGCCATTCCGCTGGTGGCGGGCTTTGCCGCCTATCGCCACTACTGGACCCCGCAATGGCGCTCCAGCCTGATCTACGCCTTCCAGAGCGTCGACAACGACCGATCGATCTCGGCCCTCACGGTCAACAAGTCAGCGTTCAGCATCCGCGGAAATCTGGTCTACTCTCCGGTCACGGCCCTCGATCTGGGGGCCGAGCTCAGCCTGGGCGAACGTGAACTTGAGAACGGTGTGTCGGGTGACGTGACCCGGCTGACCGTCTTTGCCAAATACGGCTTCTGAGCCCCTTCGAGGTCACCGAATGAGCGATCCCACCGTCTACCCCGTATCCGATGCCTGGGCCGCCCGGGCGCATATGGATCGCAGCGCCTATGAGGCCGCACGGGTCTCGGCGCGCGAGACGCCGGACAGGTTCTGGGGCGATCTGTCTGCACGCCTGGACTGGATGACCCCGCCCACGA
>QBLX01000031.1:0-19653 GCA_003241825.1 Alphaproteobacteria bacterium | reverse complement strand
ACGATCAAGAATGTCAGTTACGACAAGGCTGATTTCCGGATCAGATGGTTCGAGGACGGCGTGCTCAACGTGGCCTGGAACTGCATCGACCGGCACCTGGCCACGCGAGGCGACCAGTGCGCCATCATCTGGGAAGGCGATGACCCGAGCGTTTCGGGTGGCCTGACCTATGCTGAGCTGCACCGCGACGTTTGCCGCATGGCGAATGTGCTGAAAGGTCTGGGTGTGGTGAAGGGTGACCGCGTCACCCTGTACCTGCCCATGATTCCTGCAGCCGCCGTGGCCATGCTGGCCTGCGCCCGGATCGGGGCCGTGCACTCGGTGGTCTTCGGCGGTTTCTCGCCCGACAGCCTGTGTGGCCGGATCGAGGATTGCGGGTCAAAGGTCGTCATCACGGCCGATGAGGGCCTGCGCGGCGGCAAGCGCGTTCCGCTCAAGGCCAACGTCGACGCGGCACTGGAGAAACTGGCTCCGGAGCACCGCGCGCAGAAGGTCCTCGTTATCGCGCACACCGGTGCCGATATCCCCATGATCGCGGACCGGGACATCGCCTATGGTGCGGCCAGCAAGACTGTCAGCGATGACTGTCCCTGCGAGCCGATGAGCGCCGAAGACCCTCTGTTCATCCTCTATACCTCGGGGTCGACCGGAAAGCCGAAGGGTGTTCTGCACACGACCGGCGGCTATCTGTTCTGGGCCAGCTACACCCACGAACTGGTGTTCGACTACCGTCCGGGCGAGGTCTTCTGGTGCACCGCCGATGTGGGCTGGGTGACCGGCCACAGCTACTGTGTCTATGGCCCCCTGGCCAATGGCGCGACGACACTGATGTTCGAGGGCGTGCCCAACTATCCCGATAACCGGCGCTTCTGGCAGGTCATCGACAAGCACAAGGTCGAGGTCTTCTACACTGCGCCCACCGCCCTGCGTGCCCTGATGCGCGATGGTGACGAGCCCGTGAAGGCCACGTCACGGGCGTCGCTGCGGCTGCTGGGCAGCGTCGGCGAACCGATCAACCCCGAGGCCTGGCGCTGGTACCACGAGGTCGTGGGTAACGGTCGTCTGCCCATCGTCGACACCTGGTGGCAGACCGAGACCGGCGGGATCCTGGTCTCGCCCCTGCCCGGCGCGACCGACCTGAAACCCGGCTCGGCCACCAAGCCCCTGCCGGGGATCGAGCTGGAGCTGGTGGATGCCGAAGGCGGCGTGCTGGAGGGGGCCGTCAGCGGGAACCTCGTCATCACCGACAGCTGGCCGGGACAAATGCGCACGGTCTGGGGCGACCACCAGCGCTTCTTCGAGACCTATTTCGCCACCTATCCCGGCAAGTATTTCACGGGCGACGGCTGCCGCAGGGACGAGGACGGCTACTACTGGATCACGGGCCGGGTCGACGACGTCATCAATGTGTCGGGGCACCGGATGGGCACAGCCGAGGTCGAGAGCGCGCTGGTCCTGCATGACGACGTCGCGGAAGCCGCTGTCGTCGGCTTCCCCCACGACATCAAGGGTCAGGGGATCTATGCCTATGTCACCCTGAATGCCGGGGTCGAGGCGACGGACGAGCTGAAGAAGGCCCTGATCATCCACGTCCGCAAGGAGATCGGTCCCATCGCGGCTCCGGACGCCATCCAGTGGGCACCGGGTCTGCCCAAGACCCGTTCGGGCAAGATCATGCGGCGCATCCTGCGCAAGATCGCCGAAAATGAAGTGGGATCGCTGGGGGACACCTCGACCCTGGCAGACCCCTCCGTCGTGGATGACCTGGTGCGGAACCGAACAGGTTCGCAATAGGCGAACGGAGCGGATTGCCCTGCAGTTTTCCGACCCGGGCCCGGAGCCGGGCCGGTGGTTCAATCCGACCAACAGATGCCCCATCCAGTGACCCCGCATTTGCCGGGACCGGTAGCAAAAGGTTTTGCTGTGCCTAAGCACAAGCTTTAGCATGTCAGCATCTCTTGCTAACGTTTGCATGTCTTGATGTCTCGATGATCCCGGCCTTCTCGCACGATGTGGAACAAGGCCGCCTGGCAGCCCTCGGCGCCCTGAAGGTCATGGACACCCCGTCCGACCCCGCCATCGATCGCATCGTGAGGCTGGCGGCTGATATCATGGGCGTTCCGATCGCCCTCGTTTCACTCATTGATAGTGAACGGGAATGGTTCAAGGCCCGGGTCGGCGTGGACATCGATAACGTCCTGCGCAGCGAGTCGATATGTGCCCATACCCTGTCGCTCGAAGCACATTCCGTGATGATCGTCCCGGACGCGACGCTGGACCCCAGATTTCGCGACAACCCATATGTCGTCGGTGAACCCCACGTAAGATTCTACATGGGGGCCCTGCTGACAGACCGCTCGGGTCACAATCTGGGAACGTTGTGCGTCATTGATTCCGTGCCAAGGGCGGACGTCACGCAAACCGAGATCGACCGGCTCAAGGTCCTGGCGTCCATCGTCGTGGACGAGCTGGAGTGGAGTTCCACCTATCGCGGGCTGGCGGAGCACCGGCACCTTCTCGACATGGCCGAAACCATGTCGGGCGTTGGTCACTGGCGGTTCGAAGTGGCCAGCGGCGATGTGATCTGGTCCAACGAAGTCTATCGGATCCACGGGCTGGCCCCGGGACAGTTCGATCCGGTGATCGAGGACGTGGTGGCCTTCTATCACCCTGACGATCGCCCTGTGCTCCAGGCACATATGGCCCACGCAGTGGCAACGGGCGAAGGCTATGAGCTCCGCCTGCGGCTCATCCGATCGGATGGTGAGCTCCGGGACGTCGCTGCGAGGGCGACTTGCGAAGTCGGGGCGGACGGGCAAGTGTCTGCGGTCTTCGGCGTCTTTCAGGACATCACAGGTCAGGTCAAGGCTCTGCAAAACGCCGAGCGAAACAAGGCGCGCTACAAGGTACTGACCGAGACGGTCTCGGACGTGATCACGCGAATCCAGCTGGACGGAACCAGTCGCTACATATCACCCCGCATCAAGACTTTGCTCGGATACGAGCCTCAGGAAATGGCGGGCCAGACCGCCTGGCATTTCGTGGCCGAACCTGATCGCCCCGCCATGCTGGCCGCGTTCCAGACCATCGCAAATGGAGAGGAAGAGGCGACCCTGAAGCACCAGGCCGTTCATCGCGACGGCCACCTGATCTGGGTCGAAACACGGTTGCGGGTGGTTCGGGATTCGGGGGGCCAGCCCAAGGATCTGGTCGCCGCGATCCGCGACATCTCGGTCCAGAAAGCCCTTGAGGACGACCTGACCGAGGCAAGGGAAGCCGCAGAAGCGGCTGCGTCGGTAAAGTCAGAGTTTCTGGCGAACATGAGCCACGAACTCCGCACGCCACTGACCAGTATCATCGGGTTTGCCGGTCTGACGCGTTCCCAGCCCGACCTGCCACCGATCGCTCGCGACTACATCGACCGCGTCGACCACGCCAGTCGCGCGCTCCTGTGCACAGTCAACGACCTGCTCGACTTCTCCAAACTCGAGGCAGGACAGGTGGCGATCAGGACTGAGCCCAGCGAAGTGGCCGGTCTCTGCGAAGCCACCCTTGACCTGTTTGCACCCCAGGCAGGATCGCGCGACATCCGTCTGCGTCTTGACGTTCATCCATCAGCGACAGGCCATTTCCTGATCGACCCGGACCGGGTGCGCCAGGTGCTGCTGAACCTCGTCGGCAATGCAGTGAAATTCACGTCGCAGGGAGAGATCACCCTGACCCTCGAACACACGCCGGGTACCGGACGGCTTTCGGTAGCGGTGACGGACACCGGTGACGGCATCAGCGAGGACAAGGCCCAGCTTCTGTTCCGCCGCTTCTCGCAGATCGACGGCTCCATGACCCGACACCACGGCGGCACCGGGCTCGGGCTGGCCATCTGCAAGGGCCTGGTGGAGGCCATGGGAGGCGAGATCGGCATGACCTCGACACCCGGCGAGGGCAGTCGCTTCTGGTTTTCGGTCCTTGCGCCCCGGGTCGCCTCTTCTCCCGCGGTAACACCGACAGCGAGCAACGAGGTGTCCTATGGTGGCATACGGGTGCTGGTCGTCGATGACCATCCGGCAAATCGCGAGCTGGCTCGGCTGTTCCTTGTCGGCGTCGGAGCCGAGATCACAGAGGCCGACGACGGGGAGGCGGCCTGCGCCCGGGCTGCCGAATGGCCGTTCGATGTCATTCTGATGGACCTGCGGATGCCGGTCATGGATGGGTTCGAAGCCCTGCGTCAGATCAGGAGCCGCGTCGGACCCAACGACGCCACGCCCATTCTCGCCTTCACGGCCGATGCCGGGCCCGACGATAGCGAAAGACTGATCGGACTGGGTTTTGATGGCGTGGTGTCCAAGCCGATCGATGCCTCGGATTTGATTTCCGCAATCGCTCGTGCCACGGACTACACCGCCGACCTTCCCGGAAATGCACGCGATGCTGGCTGACCCGCTCAAGATTCTGATCGCAGACGACGACGCTGGCGTTCGCGACCTCGTCTGTATCCGGCTTCGCATCGCGGGCTATGATCCACACATGGCCAAAAACGGGCGGGAAGCGGTCGAGCGGGCCGTCAAACTGCGCCCGGCGGCCATGATCCTCGATATCAATATGCCCGAACTGGACGGCTTCGGCGTTCTTTCGGAGATGCAGGACAAGGCACCCGAGATCCAGGTCCCGACACTGGTTCTGACCGCCCGCCAGAGCTCTGACGATGTGCGCATGGCCGTGGCGCTCGGCGCGCGCGGCTATCTGACCAAACCCTTCACGGAAGCGCAGTTGCTGGCGCGCGTGACAGGCCTGTTCCGCGGACGGACCCTGTCTCGCGAGATCGACGAGGAAGACGTCGTCGAAATCTGATCCTGTCAGGGCCTGATGAAGTGAGGCACGAAGCGGGAGGTGTTGCGGGTGATGCGCCCATGATCCTCGCGAAGCGAAATCCCCGCAGGCTCGGTGCCAACGACCCAGGAACCGATGATCACATACTGCCCGTCGAACATCGGCGGGGCGTGGAGAGCCTGACGGATCGCAGCACCGTCGTAGCCCTGATCATGTCCTTCTTCGCGCGTCAGGCCCTCGACGATCGAGACGTTTGCACCTTCGCGTGAAAACAACGGCTTGCGCACATAGGCATCGCCCAGTTTCTCGTGGGCGTGGTCGCTTTCGAAGTAGCTCTCCAACAGGTTGGGATGCCCGGCATGCCGTTCCCACAGCAGAGGAAGGATGCCCTTGTTGGACAGCAGCGACTTCCAGGCGGGTTCCAGCACCGTGATCTCGGCACCGGGCAGTGGCTCCGCATAATCGTCGCGGAGCATATGCTCCCAGGGATAAAGCTTGAACATCGCCTGGATCAGCCAGTTCTCGTCATCGACGAAACGGCCATCCGCGTTCAGCCCGATCTGGTCGATGGCGATGAATTTGGGATCCAGCCCGGCCTGTCTGGCCAGGTCTTCGAGGAAACGCACGGTCTGCCGGTCCTCGACGACGGTGTCGTCCGACGAGAAATGCACGAACCCGCCACTCGGGAAGATCGCCCGGAACCGGTCCACCAGCTTTTCATGCAGGCTGTTGAACTGGTCGGCACCGGCAGGAACAGCCCCGTCGGCCATGCGGTCCTCGAGCCAGAGCCACTGGAACACCGCGGTCTCGAATATGCTGGTCGGCGTGTCGGCGTTGTACTCGTAAAGCTTTGCCGGCGACTGGCCGTCATAGGCGAAGTCGAAACGGCCATAAAGGGACGGCTCGTTCCGCTTCCAGCTCTCGGCGACATAGTCCCGCATGGGTTCGGGGATTTCCAGCAGGCCCATCAGCCGCTCGGACTGGACCGCCTCGTCCACCAGATCGAGGCACATCTGGTGCAGTTCTTCGGTCGGCGCCTCGAGGTCCTGTTCGATCTGGTCCAGCGTGAAGGCATAGGCCGCACTTTCGTCCCAGTAGCGTTCACCGGATTCGTGCGACCAGGTGAAACCGACAGCGTCGGCGCGCGACTGCCAGTCAGGACGGGGATCGAGGGGGATGCGCTGCATGGAAAACTCCTCTGCCCGCCCCGTTCGCGTCGCGAACGGGGCGGGAAGCACTCTAGGCCGGGTCCTTGTCCTCGGTCGGGACGCTGGTCCCGATCCGGGGCGTTACGACCTCGACATTCCGGGCGGTCAGGCGGGCGAGGACGTCATTGGCAGAAGAATGGCCGGGCAGGATGCCGGCTTCCTTCAGCTTGGCGTCCAGATCGGCTCCGGTGCGCTTGTCTTCCAGTTCCTGGCCGACGCGCAGACGCTCCTCATTGATGGCCTGGCGCTGCTTGATGCGTTGCAGGCTGTCTGCTGCCGAGCCTATGCGCGACTGGGCACCCGCCGATTGCAGCGCCACCGATGTCTGGGCCTTCTGGACCGAGTCATTGACCTTCACGATGTCGATCTCGCGCCGCAGCGTCTCGATCTTCTGGTCGGTGCTGGAGATGGCCGTGCGCAGGCGGGCCTCGGCCTCCTTCATGTTCTCGATCAGGGGCCCGCGGGTGCCCATCTCGGTCTCGATCTCGGCAATGCGGCTGGCGACTTCCAGAGCAAGATCGTTCTGGCCGCGGTCGAGGGCTGTCCGCGCAGAATTTTCATATTTGACGATCTGATCCTGGAACGACTTCATCTCGTTCTCGGCCATGCGTCGGCGGGCGACCAGACCGGCGAGGTCGTCGCGCGCCTTGCCCTGATTGTTGTCGGCGTCGCGAATTTCCTGATCCAGGATCTTCAGCGCGTTGGCGTCGACCACCGACTGCCCCGCGTCATGGGCGGTGCCGCGAAACAGGGCTGACAGCTTTGCGAGCATGGACATTGTATTCTCTCCCGGTTCAGGCGGATTCGGTGCCGAAGGTATCGCGCAGTTCCGTAGCGTCGATCGCATTCTCGGCCAGGGTCCGCAGTTCGATCAATATCGTCTGCAGCGTCGTCTTGCACGACAGTTCGCCCATCAGTTCATAGATCTCCTGATTATCCACGGCCGTTATCGCAAAATTCGAAAGCGGGATGATCCGCTGGGCCTTGAGCAGGAACTCGTTGAACCTGGCTGCGTCCTTCTGTTCGGACACGGGCCACAGCAGGACCGAACAGACAATCTGCGAGCCCCCGACCGACAGATAGATCGGCAGGTCGCCATACTCGTGCATGGTCGCCAGCAGGACGGGATCGGCTCCCTCAACGACGCGCAGGCTCATCTCGCCCTCGCGGACCAGGTCCGACGCCTCCAGCGCAGTCTTTATGTTCGGCACGGTCCAGGACGTTTCGATCACGGCATCCATCGGGTGGTTCTCTCCAGAAGGTTCATTGACGGGATTGCGGCGGGGCCGTCGGACAATCTCAGGTCCGCGTGTCGAGTCCGTGACGATGGCGTGGACCGCCGCCTTCACATCATCCTTCGCGCTGTCCGGCACCCAGAACTCCAGCTTTATCATGCCCGCATCCCTGCGGGCCTTGCGCCATGCTCTGATCCGATCGTTGGCGCTCGGCAAGGGAAATCCGGAACAATGACGAATGTTTCATGTAACGCGTAACAGGAACGATTGACATTGGCCAGAGGTCCGCGAAGATTGCATCCATTCCGGGCAATCCGTCCGGACCGGTTCCTCGCCTATGCTCCTGCCGCGAATGAAACTGACGCGTCTGTTCGACCGGGCCTTCCATGCCATGGCCGATCTGCACTGGACGCTGCTGTTTGTCCTGATCGTCTTTCATGCGCTCGTGACATGGGGGCTGCTGGCACTGGCGGGAGAGGAGAAGCTGAACGGTGCGGCGACGTTCTTCTACTGGTACGCAACCACCGCCTACACCGTCGGCTACGGCGACCTCAGCCCGCAGACCGATGCCGGCCGCCTGATTACCGCACTATGGGTCTTTCCGGGAGCCATAGCCGCCTTCACCACCATTGTTGCCAAGGTCCTCTCCGCCATCGGCGAGGTCTGGCGGGTTCGCCGCTCCGGCAAGGGAGATTATTCCAGAATGACGGCCTCAATCGTTCTGATCGGCTACCACCCGGTCCGCACGCCCCGGATGATTGCGGAACTGTGCGCCGATCTGTCCCGGGACGAGCGGCTCGTGCTGCTCACGCGCCAGACCCTGACGGACCTCGACGCCCGGCTCAGATACGTCCAGTCCGAAAGCCTGACCTCGACGGCCGCCCTGATCCGGGCAGGCGTGCCGACGGCGAGCCGGATCCTCGTCTTCACCGACACCGATTCCGACACGCTTTCAGCCACGCTCGCAGCCTCGGCCCTCGCCCCTTCATCGGCCCACCTCGTCTGTTACTTCGAGGACGAGGACCATGCCCGACTCATCGACCAGCATTGCCCGCAGGTGGAGGTGGTGTTGTTCGCCGGTCCTGAACTGGTCGCCCGTGCCTGCAAGGACCCTGGGTCGAGCCAGGTCATCAGCGCGCTGACCAGCCATCTCGACGAAGGGGCGACACTGTTCAGCCTGCAGTGGCCGGAGCGTCCGCCGCAGTCATTCGGCGATCTGGCGCGCGCACTGCTGGATCGCGGGGCGACGCTGCTGGCGATCCAGACCGGTGTCGACACCCTGCCCACGTTCAACCCGGCATCCGACCACAAGGTCGGTCAGGGCGACCGATTGTTCTATGTCGCGTCGAACAGGGTCGATGCCGCGGCCCTGGCAGGGTAAGGACAGTCCCATGTTCAAGCGCCTGTTCGGTTCCGGAGACAAAACGCCCCCCCCGGTGACGCTGGCGGAGGTGCGCAACATAACGGTCGGCCGGACGGTGTCGCTCGACACCCTGGCCTGGACCCGTTTGGGCGACGAGACGAAATTCACGCTTGATCGCGACGCGCTGGAGATCACGGCCCAGGGCGTGGTCGAGATGGACGGCCAGTTCGTCCACCGGTTCTACACCGACGACCACGTCATGCTGCAGGCCATGAGCGACGATGCCGAAGGGCGGGTGGCCTATGACTTCACGCTCTTCACGCCGTGGACCTCGGCCTATCCGCCCGGCGACCGCGAGCGGCGCATGTGGAAGGACCGGCTGTCGGAGCCTTTGTTCGATGGTGCGGCCGAGGAACTGCCAGCCTATCCGCGCTTCTGGTTCGCCGAAAGCGACCTGCGCCAACCGCCGGTCACACTCTGGGAGTCGCTGTACGACAGCCGCACGGCGACCGCGCCCTATTCGAAGATCTTCCAGATCTGCATGCTCTATGCACGCGATCTGGCGGGCGGCCGCGAGCTGATGATGGCGCTGGAGATGCAGCCCGAGGACAGCAGCGGCAAACGGGGTGAAGTCACGCACGAGATCATGATCGGCATCCCTCTGGAAGTCGGCGAGTTCCGGGCATGACCGCTCAGAAGGGTCAGCAGAATTTCACGCCGCGTACGCGCGGCTTCAAGGGGAGCTAAGACATATGGACTGGTTTGCATTCCAGACGGGGGCCACGGCCTTCATCATCGCCTTCGCAGCAGCATCAGCCTTCTTCGTGGCGTTCAAATTCATCTACCAGCTGGTGACGCCCTACCATGAGAGCAGCCTGATCCGGGAAGGTAACGCTGCGGCCGCCGTATCGCTGGGTGGAGCCCTGATCGGCTTTGTCCTGCCTCTGGCCTCGGCCCTGTCCCAGACCGTCAGCCTGACCGAGTTCGCGGCATGGGCGACCCTGGCCGGCGTGATACAGATCGTCGCCTTCATTGTCGTCAGCCGCCTGGTGTACAAGGGACTGGCTGCTCGCATCGAGGCCGGCGAGATGGCTGCTGCCCTCTACATGGCCTCCATCTCCATTGGCGTCGGCCTGCTCAACGCCGCCTGTATGACCGCGTGAGGAAATCCATGTCCGATCTCGAACGTAAGACATCCGACCCCCTTCCCCAGGAAACCGGGATGAAGCGGCTGAAGCGATCGAAATCGCTTCACGTCACCAGCCTGATGGCCACCGTCGGCTTCACCATGGCCGCCTGTGGTTCGCCGCAACGGGCCCTGCCCGAGCCTGAGCCGGCGCCCGCCTATACGTCTCTGGCCGAGTGCAAGGCTGCCAACGACGTCGAGGATACCCAGTGCGACGCGGCCTATGCGGCTGCCGACCAGCAAGCCAAGGAAAACGCGCCGCGCTATGCGACCCAGGCGGAATGCGAAGGCCAGTGGGGGCCCGAACAGTGCCGGCCGTTGAACAACAGCGGTGGCGGATCGTTCTTCGGTCCGCTCGCGACCGGCTTCATCATCGGCCAGATGCTGAATGGTGGCGGCTATCGCGGCGGCGGAGCGCTGTACCGTGACCGGAACGGCCAGTTCTCGAACGGCTACGGCGGCGGCTACATCACGCGCGATTACCGGACGGGTCGCAGCATCGCCAACCGGAATGATGTCGACGTTGCCCGCCAGGCTCCCCAGCGCGTCCAGAGCCGCACGGCCACTGTGTCCCGCGGCGGCTTCGGCGGCGGCGGCCGGAGCTACGGCGGCTAGATTCAAACCGGACGAGACGCCTCCCTCCGCCGCTGGCGGAGGGAGGCGTTGACCTCAGTGTCCGCCGGGTGCGCCAGCCGCGACCCGGGTGTTGATCTTCGCCCGCGAGGCCGCAACGGCAAAGATCACCAGGATCAGATAGCCCACCATCGGCACGAAGAAGAGCGGGTTCAGCGTGGCCGAGTTGTCCGCGATCGCCCCGGCGATTGGCGGCAGAACAGCGCCGCCGATGATGCCGAACACGAGCAATCCCGACGTCGCCGGGATCGGTGCCGTCGAACGCTCGAGCGTCAGGGTGAAGATCGTCGGGAACATGATCGAGTTGAAGAAGCCGATCGCGATCGCGGCATAGGCTGCCGTCACCCCTCCGGTCTGGGTCACGACCAGGCACAGGAGCGCCGCGACGAGGGTGTTGACGATCAGGATGGTCGTTGCGCGGATCGAGGTGAGCATCAGCAACCCGCCGACCAGACGCCCGACCATGGCTCCACCCCAGTAGAAGGCGACCATGCCACCGGCCTGGGCCAACGGTATGTCGAGAATCTCGGGCCGATGCAGGAAGTCGGTCATCAGGTCACCGATCGTGACCTCTGATCCCACATAGAAGAAGATAGCCAGAGCCCCGAACACGGCCCACGGCGACTTCAGCGCAACCAGGGGCGACATCCGGTCCTCTGCCGTCGGCACGGGGGCAGCAGCGTTGATGGTCTTGCGAGCCGAGAAGATAAAGGTCGCCACGACGGCAAAGAAGACACCGACCGCGAGGAAGGCGATGTCGATGCTGCGCAGGGACTCGGCGCGGGTGGCCGGATCGGTGATGACGGCATCGGCCGCAAAGACGCCTCCCGTCAGCAGGATCGGTGCCGCGATCAATGGCCCCAGCGTCGTCCCGAGCGAGTTGAAGAACTGGGAGAAGTTCAGCCGCGCGTGCGAGCTCTTCTGCGGCCCGAGCGCTGCCACGAGGGGATTGGCCCCCACCTGCAGCAGGGTGACGCCGCACGCTATGACGAACAGCCCGACCAGAACCAGAATGTACTGATCGACAATCGTCGCGATCGGAATGATCAGACAGCCGCCCACCATGGTCACGAGGGCCACGATGATGGCCCGGCTGTAGCCCAGTCGGCTCAGGATGGCTGCCGCCGGGATGGACGCGACACCGTAGGCGATGAACCAGGCGAAGGTCGTCAGTGTCGCCTCGGCATAACTCAGCTCGAACACCCGCCGCACGGCGGCGATCAGCGGGCCGATCAACGACGTCACGAACCCCCAGGCAAAGAAGAGGGTCGTGACATAGGCAAAGGCGAGGTTGGTGCCCTTGCCGGTCGGTGTCTCAGAATGACTCATGGTGTGTTCCTCCCGCTGCATCTTGATCTGCGCAGCGTCCCTGCGGACCTGGTTTCACGGGGCTACGGGGAAGGTGCAGCCGAAAAATCGACCCCGTAACCGAAAGCTTCCCAAAAAAGAGGCCGCGACGGCGAACCGGCGCGGCCTTCAGGCTCAGGAAGGGGGGGATGCCGGGGCTGCCCACGATGCGCGTGCAACCCCGAAATCCATCAGAAGCGGTAGTTCACGCCGGCCAGGAAAGTCCGGCCATAGCGCTGGAAGTCGATCGTGCGACGCTCGTCGCCGTTCTCGAACGTCTTGAACGGCTCGTCGGTCAGGTTGTTGACCTGGACCAGGATCGACGTGCCTTCCAGGACACCCGACTGGAACTCGTAGCCGATCTGGGCGTCGACGATGTTCTCGGCGGCGACGCTGCGCAGGGTACGGCCGTTGCCGAAGCCGGCGACCTCACCCAGGAAATCCGACCGGTAGCGGTTCGATGCCCGGAGCTGGAAGCCATTCTTCTCATAGTAGACGGTCAGGTTGGCGACGGTCTCCGACAGGCCAGGCAGGGCGGTCGGAGCCTGATTGCGATCCGGCCGGACTTCGCTCTCGGTCTGGGAGACCGAGAACTGGGCGCCGAAGCCGTCCAGCATCGGGTGAACGATCTCGAAGGGCACGGACAGGGCGAACTCGATGCCCTGGACGTAGCCGCCATCGCCATTGTCAGGCGCACCGACGATCCCCTGGTTGATCACGGGGATCACGCCGCCGGTGGGGTAACCGGTGAAATCGAAGATCTGGTTGCGGTTATAGACGTAGGTTTCGAGGTGTTTGTAATAGGCCGCCAGCGAAACGTAACCGCGCCGGTTGGCGAAGTATTTCTCGTAGGAGACGTCAAACACGTCGGCGATCGTCGGCGTCAGTTGCGGATTGCCGCCACCGCCGCCCCAGGGCGAGTTCTGGTCCGGACGCGCCAGAGCATTGTTGTTCTGGACGTTGAAGCTGAAGTTCCGTGACGCCCGCATATCGTCCATCCGCGGACGCGACAGGGTCCGTGCCGCAGCGACACGCAGGAACTGGTCGTCGGACAGCTCGAGGATGAAGTTCGCCGCTGGCAGAACTTCAATGTATTCGAGACCGCCTGACACGGGGATGGAACGGGTCGAAGCACCCGATCCGCTGGCTGCAAAGCCGCTGGACTGCTGATCGGTATGCACGATCTGCAGACCCACGTTGCCGGTCAGCGGCAGGCCACCCAGATTGTGATCCACATTGGCGCGGACGTAGTAGGTGTTGACCTTCTCGTTCACGACCCAGTTCCCCGACAGGACGTCGGCGTTGGGGTTGCGGACCTGGTTGTAGAAGCCGGAGTTCACCAGGCCGAGGGCGTCATAGCTGATGACGCTCGAGATCCCGAGGTAACCGAGGCTCGTTGGCGCCAGCAGGAACTGGGATGGCACGGCCAGGCTTTGCCCGCCACGCACACCGAGGAAGAACTGGTCGTTGACGAAGGACTTCTCGCGCTCGGAGATATTCACGCCGAAGTCGATCGAGCTGAACGGGGTCTGGGTCAGTTGCTGGGTCGCCTGGAAGCGAACCGCCTTCAGCTCGTCCTCGACTGTCGGGGTGTTCAGATAGCCGTCCTGACCGCCCGGGATGATGTCGCCACCCCAGCCCTGCGGGCTGGTCAGACGGATCAGGTTGGGGTCGGCATAGTTCAGACTGCTGCTGAAGCGGGCCACGCCATCGTCATTGATCGTGAAGCCCAGGGTGTCGAGCGCCCCGGTCACGTCACGACCGGTCCCGGAATAGGTTTCGAGCACCACGTCGGTCCGCTCGACCTTGGAGTAGTTGATGTCCAGCATCAGGGACAGGCTGTCGGTCGCCTCGAAACGGTTGTTCCAGCCGAACGCGCTGATTTCGCTGTCACGGGTGTTCACGTCATTGCGGATGACGCCCTTCACATTGGTGAAGGTGCCGGCCGTGACGAACCCGTCCTCGACCGTGAAGCCAGGCTGCAGCACGGGGCCGGGGCGGCAGGTCGCCGTCTGGACCTGGGGCGAGCCGCAGGCACCGGACGAACCACCCCACCACAGGGGGAATTCGATGCCGCGCAGGATCTGGGTGTTTTCGAACTTCGAGTAGAAGGCGTCGATCGTCGAATGGAACCGGTCGTTCGGCTTCCATTCCACCACTCCCATGAAGCCGTCGCGTTGAAGCTCGGAGGACATGACGTAGGGCTTCACGCCGCCGATCACGAGGGCGGTCGGCGTTGCGTTGGGATAGCCCCAGCTGTTGAAACGCTCCGACTGGTAAGGGCTTTCGATGTGGGCATAGCCGAAGGCCACGCCGATCGTGTCGTCGGCAAACTGGTCGATGAACGAGATCGTGTAGCGGTTGCCAGTGTCGGTCGTGCCCGAGTTCAGCGCGCCGATGTCGTTCTGCTCATAGCGATAGTTCAGCGCCAGCGCCGAGCGGCCATAGGCCAGCGGCCGGACGGTCTGCAGGTCGACGGTACCGCCGAGGCCCTGACCGATCAGCTGGGCATCCGGCGTCTTGTACACCGTCACGCCGCTGAGCAATTCCGAAGGATACTGGTCGAACTCCACGCCGCGGTTGTCGCCGGTCGTGACCTGTTCGCGCCCGTTCAGCAGGGCCGTGGTGAAATCCGGGCCGAGACCGCGGATGGCAATGTTCTGACCGCGGCCGTCGAGACGCTGGACCGTCAGGCCCGGCAGACGCGCCAGCGATTCGGCGATGGAGACGTCCGGCAGCTTGCCGATGTCCTCGGCCGTGATGACTTCCACGATGGAGGTATTGCGGGCCTTGGCGGCGATCGAGTTGGCGATCGAAGCCCGGATGCCGGTGACGACAATCTCGTCCACCGTCGTAGCGTCATCGTCCTGCGGGGCCGGGGCCGTCTGGGCGTGGGCCAGCGTTCCGAACGCCAGCAGGGCCACGACGGTCATCGCTCCGCCGCTCATCAAACGCGCACGCGTCGTGAAGCTGTGTCTCATGATCTTCCTCCCTTGGCTGTTCGCGTTTCTGTCGAAGCGATGCAAAGCCTGCGCAAAAATATGCAAACATTTCTCCATCTTGCAAGCCCGTAATGCGACTGCCGCATGTTTGCCGTGTTTCCGTTCGGTGAAAAGCGCGACAAAACCACGTCTATTGCGCTGCAGCACAGGGTTTTGGGCAAAAGATTGGGGTGCGAGCGTTGCGCGGTTGACACGTCCCGGCCATTTTGCAAAATCTTGCAAAGAGACTTTCAGGACATGGCGTTCATGGAGGCGGGCTCCATCAAGAGAGCTGAAACCGAGGAATCACCGTGGGACCGTTCCGGCCAGCCACCCGACAATTCCGTCCGCTTCTTGGCCTCTGCGCGGCTGCGTGCCTTCTGGTGTCAGGACCTGCGCTGGCACAGACAACTGTGGCTGCGGATGCGCCGGGCGACCTCCGGGCGCGGCCGCCACAGGACGAGATCATCTATTTCATGCTGGCCGACCGGTTCGCGAACGGGGATCCGTCCAACGACCGCGGCGGGATTGCCGGCGGCAAGCTCGACCACGGCTTCGATCCCGGCGACGAGGGCTTTTATCACGGCGGCGACCTGGCCGGCGTGATGCAGCGCCTCGACTATATCCAGGGCCTCGGGGCTACGGCCATCTGGCTGGCACCGATCTTCAGGAACAAGCCTGTGCAGGGCGAACCGGGCCGGGAGTTCTCCGGCGCGCACGGCTACTGGATCACGGACTTCACCGCTGTCGATCCGCATTTCGGCGACGAGGCCACGATGAAGGCCCTGGTCGCCGCAGCCCATGCCCGGGGCATGAAGGTCTATCTGGACATCGTCACCAATCACACGGCGGATGTGATCCGGTATCGCGAGTGCCCGAAGAACGATTGCGGCTATCGCAGCCGGGCGGACTATCCCTTCACCCGTCGCGGCGGGGTCGGGGGCGAGCCGATCAATGACGGTTTCGACGGCACGAATTTCGATCGCCTGACACGACCTGACTATGCCTTCACCCCCTACGTCCCGGCGGGCGAGGAGACGGTCAAGGTGCCAGCCTGGCTGAACGACCCGATCTATTATCATAACCGGGGGGACTCGACCTTCCGCGGCGAAAGCTCGCTGGATGGTGATTTCGCCGGGCTGGACGGGCTGATGACCGAACATCCGCGGGTCGTCTCCGGCATGATCGAGATCTTCGGCGACTGGATCGACCGGTTCGGCATCGACGGCTTCCGCATCGACACCGCCCGCCACGTCAATCCCGAGTTCTGGCAGGCCTTCATTCCGGCCATGCGGGAGCGCGCTGCCGCCAGGGGCATTCCGAACTTCCACATCTTCGGCGAGGTGTTCGATCGCGACCCCGCCGTCCTTGCACGGTTCACCCGTGTCGATGGCTTTCCCGCCGTCCTCGACTTCGGATTCCAGAGCGTGGTCACCGACGTGGTCGCGCGGGACAAGCCGACCGAGATACTGGCCCAGCTCTATGACGCCGATGCCAACTACGAAGGCGGTGCCGCGACAGCCGGACAGCTGCCGACCTTCCTCGGCAATCACGACATGGGGCGGATCGGCCATTTCATCCTGGTTGCCCGGCCGGACATTTCCGATACCGAATTGCTGGCGCGCAGCCGTCTGGCGCATGCCATCATGATGTTCACGCGCGGGGTGCCCACGATCTACTACGGCGACGAACAGGGCTTTACCGGTGACGGCGGCTATGGCGGATCGCGTCAGGACATGTTCGCGACCCGGGTGCCCCAGTATGCGGACGATCGCATCATCGGCGGACGACGCGAGCCCTTCGATACCCAAGCGCCTCTCTACAAGGCGATATCGGAGATGGCGGCCTTGCGTGCGGAGCACCCGACCCTGCGTCGCGGTCGCCAGCTCGTGCGCCACTCCGGTGTGGGCCCCGGCCTGTTTGCCGTGTCCCGCTTTCCCGATCAGGCGACCGGCGAGACCCTCATTGTGTTCAATACGGCGACAACGCCGATCACGGCCCAGGTCGAGGTCGCCTCGACGTCGACCCACTGGTCCAGCATCCACGGAGACTGCGTGCCCGAATCCTCGGCACCGGGCAGTCTGCAGGTTACCGTTGCTCCCCTCGACTACATGATTTGCCGTTCTGAAGGTGTGCGTTGAATATCCAGACCCTGATGAAACCTGTGGCAGAGGGTGCCAGCTCGACCGAGTGGTGGCGCGGCGCGGTCCTGTATCAGGTCTATCCCCGCAGCTTCGCCGACACGAACAACGATGGCATCGGCGACCTGCCCGGGGTCACGGCCCACCTCGACCACATCGCCTCTCTGGGCGTGGACGGGCTGTGGCTGTCACCCTTCTTCACCTCGCCGATGAAGGATTTCGGCTATGACGTCGCCGACTATCTGGACGTCGACCCGATCTTCGGCACGCTCGCCGACTTCGATGCCCTGATCGCGCGGGCCCACGAACTGGGCCTCAAGGTCATTATCGACCAGGTCTATTCCCACACCTCCGATGAGCACCAGTGGTTCAAGGACAGCCGGTCCAGCCGGTCCAATGCCCGCGCCAACTGGTATGTCTGGGCAGATGCCAAGTCCGATGGATCGCCGCCGTCCAACTGGCAGTCGGTATTCGGCGGCCCGGCCTGGACGTGGGATGCCCGCCGTCATCAGTATTACATGCACAATTTCCTGAAGGAGCAGCCGCAGCTCAACGTCAGGAATCCCGAGGTGCAGGAGGCGCTGCTGGACGCCATGCGGTTCTGGCTGGACCGGGGTGTCGATGGCTTCCGGCTGGACGCCCTGAATTTCGCGATGCACGATCCGCTGCTGACGGACAATCCGCCCCTGTCGGACAACGGTCGCCGGACCCGGCCCTTCGACTTCCAGGACAAGGTGCATAACCAGTCCCAGCCGGAGATCCCGGCCTTCCTGACCCGGTTGCGCCATCTGGCCGATGACTATGGGCGCGCCACGGGCCGTGACCGGTTCCTCGTCGCCGAAGTGGGTGGCGACCGGGCCAATGAGGAGATGAAACAGTATACAGCCGGGGCTGACCGCCTGCACTCGGCCTACGGGTTTCTGTATCTGTATGCCGACGCGCTGACCCCGGAACTTGTCGACCGGGGACCGGCCATGTGGCCGGGCATCGAGGGCGAGGGCTGGCCGTCCTGGACCTTCTCCAATCACGACGCCCCGCGCGCCATCAGCCGCTGGGCCGAGGGTCGTGACGAGAAGACATTCGCGCAGATGGCCATGCTGCTGCTGATGACCTTGCGCGGTAACGTCTTCGTCTATCAGGGCGAGGAACTGGGGCTGCCCCAGGCTCATGTGCCCTTCGAGCGGCTGGTCGATCCGGAGGCGATTGCCAACTGGCCCGAGACCCTCGGTCGCGACGGGGCCCGGACGCCCCTGCCCTGGCGGCACGATGCGGTGCAGGCCGGATTTTCAGGGGTGGAGCCCTGGCTGCCGGTCGATCCACGCCATGTCGATCTGGCCGTCGATACCCAGGAAGCCGACCCTTCGTCCTCCCTGCACCTGTCGCGACGGCTGATCGCGCTGCGGCGGTCGCATCCTGTCCTGCGAACCGGGTCGATGACCATGGTCACTGCAAAGGACGGCCTGCTGGTCTTCCGCCGGGGCGAAGGGGCAGAGACGCTTCTTTGTGCCTTCAACCTTGGTCACGACCCGATCGACTGGCCGATGCCGCAGGGCTGGGCCGTGGTCGAGGCCATCAATGCCCCGGACCCGGCGTCCGGCATCCTGCCTCCGCTGGCAGGAATGCTGCTGGCTCAGGTGACCTGATGGCCTCAGCCGCCGCAGGTCTCCCGCACGATCAGGTCCGTCGGGATGCGTTCCGACCGGCCCGAGCCGTCGCCGGTCCCGTCGAGCAGCTTGGAGACCATCAGCCGACCCGCCTTGGCCGTATCCTGGGCAATGGTCGACAGCGCGGGGCGGCTGTACCGGCTGAAGGGCACATTGTCGAAACCGATCACGCTGACATCGCCGGGCACGGACTTGCCAGCATGCAGCAGGGCCCTGACGGCACCCAGGGCAATCAGATCGGACGCCGCGACGATGCCGTCGAAGGCCAGACCGCGCCGGAGAAGGCTGTCCACGGACGCTTCCGCCGACTCGACCTCGAAATGGGCCGGGACGATCAGCTCGGGATCAACGCCAAGGCCGGAACTGACGAGGGCCTCGGCATAGCCGCGCTGCCGCTGCATCGCCTCTGGCGGTTCGAGGTCACCCAGGAACACGATGCGCTGTCGGCCAAGGCGCGCCAGATGCAGGGTCGCCCGGCGACCACCGGTGATATTGTCCGAACCGACCGAGCAATAGTTCTGGTCCGCCATCTCCGCACCCCAGACCACGAAACGCCCGTCTGTCTCGACCATCCGGTTGAAGGCGGCGTGCAGGGTGCTCTGGCCGAGGAAGATCACACCGTCGGCGCGGCTTGTGGTCATGGCCGCCGACAGGTCCTCGAACGAGTTCGGCGCGACATGGCTGAGCACCAGGTCGCAGCCCCTTTCACGCGCAGCCTCCCCTACCCCGGCCAGCAGTTCCAGGAAAAAGGGGTCGCTGAGCCGACCTTCCCGTCCCTGCGGACGCGGCGTGACGATCGCGATCGTGCCCTGGGCACCGATCGGCCCGGCGGGCATGTAGCGGCGGAACGGATAGTCGTGCTCGCGGGCCAGCTTCCAGATCGCCTGTTTGGTCCGGTCGTTGACTGCCGGGCTGTCATTCAGGGCCCGGGATGCCGTGGAGATCGAGACCCCGGCCATCTGCGCCAGGTCCTCGAGGCGGGTGGCACGTTTGGTCATACCCTGGCCTCCCCATCGCAGATGAGGAGGGGGACCGCGGAGCGGTGGAGGGGCTGTCCTCCCCACACCG
>QBLX01000030.1:10993-29599 GCA_003241825.1 Alphaproteobacteria bacterium | reverse complement strand
GGCCCCACCTCTGGTCCCGCGCAACGTCGACCATGGGGGCAAAGGTCTGGTGGATGCCGCTGGCAGCCCCCTCGATCGCCGCGACGCGAGCCGTGCGCAGCGCTAGGTCGGCGTCGAAAGCCGCCGCTTCGCCAAGCGGCACCGGAAAGACCGTGAACAGCCCGTGGATGATGTCCGCAGCGAACAGCAGCGGGATCTTCAGACGGCTTTCCTCCATGGCGATGGTCTGGATCCTCCGCCCGGCTTCGGCCCCGACACCGTTGAACAGATTGCCGACGGTGCCTTCCCTGATCATATTGTTGATGCGCTCGGGATCGCCCTGGCCGTCCAGTGGATTGACGTTCTGCGGTCGAAACCGGAACGGGTCGCCCAGGATATTCAGCTGGCCCGCCTTCTCGACGATCGTCATCTGCGCGATAAGGGCCTCGACGCGCTCGACGTCCTGCGCACAGGCGTTTCCTGGCGACGAAAACAGCCCGGCTCCGAAAGCCGCCAGACCCGCGGCGCTCAGCACACTGCGGCGGCTGGGACCGGAACCGACGTCGTTAGGGATGTCATTCATAATCAGGCTCTCGCAAAATCAGGATGGCTAAAGACACGAAATTGGATTGTAACCGTTTACTTAGCGCCTCGGACAGGGCGCGGGCACAGTTTGTCCGATGTCGGTTGAGAGGAGCCAGCCAGCGAACTCCCGATCCCATTTCGTGGAATGGCGCTTAGGCGCAAAAGGGTAGGGGAGGGGAGGGATGTCCGTTCCTGACTCATCTGAGGCGAGCGGAACGACCGTGACCGCCGGATATGGACGATGAGCGGGTCACTCCGTCAGGAACTTCGCAAGCGAGGCGATGTCGGTTGCACAATGGCCGCCGTACAGCGGGTGCCACTGCATACGCACTCCCAGCTTCGCCGCCCGTTCGGCCAGCATCCGGGTGCCCTCGAAATTGCCGAACGCGTCATATAGGCCGTTAGACAGATAGAGGGCGGGATAGTCCGCCCCGGCCTGTTCGATGAGCGACAAGGGCGAGACGCGCCGCCATTCGGCCTCGTCGGCCAGATAGGTCCGGGCCAGCCACCAGATCGCGAACGCCCGCTCCGGATCGGCTCCCGTCCGCTGGATCGCTGCGCGCATGGACGCCAGAGAACCGAACGGCGAGTCCGCATAGACCCCCGGACACAGGGCTGCGACCCGGTCGAAGGCCTGGGGTTCCGACAGGCCTGCGATCAGCACGTTCAGCCCCCCCATGGACTCGCCCATCAGCAACCGGCGCCGGGGCGTGCCGGTCCGGGCCTCGATCCCGGGCAGGCGGCGCATCATGTCGTCCAGCAGGCCGCTTTGCGGTCGCTGGCCCGCCGGTGTCAGAAGCCAGTCCGATCCGTAGGACAGGCTGACCACCGTGGGCGGCGGGGTCCCGCGATCGCGCCACTGGGCCTGCAGCAGCGCCGTCAGATAGGTGTCGTCATTCCAGATCCGCTCGTCCAGACCTCGACCATGCAGATGGTAGAGGACGTCGCCATTGGTCCCCTGTTTCGCCCGATAGATGCAGTAGCGCAGTTCGCCCGACGCCCCACAGGTCTGGTCGGCTGCGTCGAACACGACCGCCTGGCTCCCCCACGGACGGGTCAGCCGCGTCCAGCCCTGATGCAGCAGGCCGACCAAGAGCAGCGCTGCCAGACCCAAGATCCATTGGCTGCGGGACAGGCGGGGAAGGCGTAGGGCCATGGGTCAGTGCTCCGGGCATTGGAGGGGATAGGCTTCGACGGATCGCCGCTTCCTCATGAACTCTACCTATATAGATTTAGAGTCAAGGTGCGGATTGACTTGGGCTCGACCTAGGTAGATTTAGAGCCATGGCCCGCTCCCGTTCTCTGTCGCCAGCTGCCCGGTCGATCCTGTTTCTTCTCGCCGAGGCCGGGCCCGGCTGGTCCTATGGTTATGACCTCTGCCGCAAGGTAGGGGTGAAATCGGGCACTCTCTACCCCCTGCTGATCCGCCTTGAGGAGCAACAGCATCTGGAGGCGCAATGGCTGCCGGCCGAGCCCGGACGACCGCCGCGCCATGTCTACAGGCTTACGGCCACGGGCCACCGTCTGGCGTCGGAAAACCCGCCGCTCCTACTGGCCAGCCCCGCGCCGGTTGAGCGCCCCGCATGACGCTCGCCGAGCGGATGCTGCGCTTCGCATGCCGCCTTCTGGCCCCGCGCCTCAGGGAGTGGGGCGAGGCGATGGCGCAGGAGGCCGCGTCGATCCGATCACCGGGCGCGGCCCTTGCCTTTGCGCTCGGCTGCAGCGTCTGGATCATCGGGCAAGCCCTGAGGCAAGCCCTGCGATCGGCCCTGACCCCGCCGCAGATCGACCCGGCAAAGATCCTGTACCCTCAAGCCATGGGGCTATCGCGCGACGTGGCTCTGGCCCGTGCCGTCGCGGCGACAGGTCTGGGCCTTCTGTTCCTGTCAGCCGCAGGCGCGCCGGGCCAGTACCTGATCCTCAACCTTACAGCCCTGATTGCAGGCCTGATCATCGTTCTGCCCTTCCGGCGCAAGGACCCGGTCGAGGCCCCGTTCATCGGGGTTGTCTCCATCACCGTGGGTCTCGCGCTTCTGCTGACGGCAGTTCTGGGGGATGCGGCGGAAGGTGCCCGACGTTGGGTGTCCCTGAGTGGCGTGGTGCTCCAGCCCGGTCTGATCGGTCTCCCCTTCCTGCTGGTGGCTTTCTCGGGATCGCGCGACATCCTGACGACGACCGGCCTCGTCCTCGCTGCCATCGCTCTCGGCCTGCAGCCCGATCCCGCGATGGCGGGAGCCCTGCTGGCGGCTTCCGCCGTGGCAACACTGATCAAGCCGGATCGCCCTGCATGGGGGCTGCTGGCCGTCTCCGTGGCCTGTTTCATCCTGACGGGACTGCGGTCCGGCGAGGTCGCGGCCACGCCGTTCGTCAACGACGTCTTCCGTACCGCGTCCTTATCCAGTTCGATCGCGACCCTCGCCGTCTGGAGCGGAACGGCTCTGCTTCTGCTTCCGGCAATCCCCGGCCTCTGGCGCAGTCGGCAGGTCGGTGCGGCCCAAGCCACCTTCGGCGCGACCTGGCTGGCCCTCGTTGCCGCAGCCATTTTCAGAGCCGAACCCGTCCCTGTCATCGCCTATGGGGGCAGTGCCATCGTCGGCTACCTGCTCTCGACCCTCGCCCTCCCCGGCAGGGCGGCTCCATCAAGGCCGCCCGCCTCTGCCACCGGCCCTCAAACGACGAAGACATTCACGACCCGTAATGACTGCGTCGATCGCTTCGCCAAGCCCGTTGCCTTGCAGGCCTCACTCTTGCGCAGCCTGCCGGTCGCCTTTGCTTTTGCTCTGGTCGCTTGTGGTCAGGTGACGGAGCCTGAGGGCGCGACAGCAGAGGTAACGCTTCCATCCGCCAACACGGGATTGTCTTCGGCAAGAATCGAGGTGCCAAAGGTCGAGCAGGTGGGTGTATGGCAACCGGGCTCGGACGGTGAGCAGGTGCCGCTGTGGCCTGCCGATGTGGCCTTGGCCAAACCCGATAGTGGCGACAGGCCTGAAGCGACGGGCAATGGTTCCCCGACTGTAGGCGGTCGAAAATGGCATTGGGCGACTTATGTCACTCGGCCCACCTTGACGATTTACCGACCGCGAAGCCAAAACACCGGGGCCGCCATGCTTGTCCTGCCAGGTGGCGGATTTTACGCCGTCGCCATGGACCTGGAAGGCACCGAGATCTGTGACTGGGTTGTCCAACAGGGGATGACATGCGCGGTGCTGAAGTACCGCACCCCGCAGGTCTGGCCACAGGAGAACGGCAGACAACGGCGACCGGAGGTATTGCTGGGCCTCGAAGACGCCCAGCGCGCAATGTCGTTGCTCCGGCAGCGCGCCTCCACCTACGGTATCGACCCGCAGAAGATCGGCGTGGTTGGTTTCTCAGCCGGAGCCTATCTCGTTGCCAACATGAGCAACACCGTTGAGCGGACTTACCCGCGGACTGATGCAGCAGACGAGCAGTCATCACGTCCCGACTTCGCGATTGTGGCCTATACCGCCCGTATGCTGGACAATAGCAAAGGCAGGAACAACCTTGAGCTCCAGACGTGGGTTCAGATCAGCGCACAGGCACCACCGACGCTCATCATCCACGCAATGGATGACCCCGTGGACGATATCCGACAGCCGATGGCCTATGCACTGGCATTGAGCGACGCCGGGGTGTCGGTGGACATGCGCCTCTATGGCAAGGGTGGCCATGCGTTCGGGATGCGGCCTACGGACGATCTGATTACCAGAGATTGGCCCGCACAAGCCAGGGACTGGCTCTTTAGCATCGGGATGCTGTCACCCCCGTGAGAAGGAATGCCCAACATTCGAACTAGAGATTGTGTTTCTAGTTTTGACGTTTAGGCGGAAGGTCGGCGAGGGGATGTCGGTTTCTGGCGCATATCGGCGGCTGCCCTCCTCTAGTTGCGCGGTGCCAACATCACTTCCTCGTCCGCCCCCGGTCGGCTCGCCGACATAAACTCCCGCCCCACCCAAACCCCGACCTCGTTGTCAGCCGGCGTCTCCAGATCAAACGAGGTGACCGAGCCGCCCTCGAACGCTTGGAACTCGATCCGTTTGAACCTCACGCGGCTCGCCCCCTCGACCAGCCCGGCATGTGTTTCAGCGATGTTGCGGTTGGCGGAGAACACATAGCCGCGCAGCCTGAGGGTCGAGTTGCCGTCGCCACGCGCGCTGACGATGATATCGTCTTTCCAGAGGGTGTCGTAGGCCTGTTTCGTAAACCCCGCACGGTAGCGGGGAAACTCCCGGGCCTGGTAGGCTGAAACGCGCTGCATCAGTTCAACCAGATCCTCGACCGTCCTGCCCTGGCGCTCTGCACGCAGAGCTTCGAATGTCAGGGTGCCCCGGTCGTCAGCTTGGCTCAGCTCGTTTCTCAGGACCGCCGTCTCGTAGTCGTCCCTATGGCCCTCTTGGGTGTTGAGGTCGTCACGGATGAGGATGTTGACGAGCTGGAGCTGATTGGTGATGCGCCCGGGCAGTGTGTCCTCTGGCGACGGTGGCGAAGGTGTGGGTTCGGTTGCCGCCGCCTCCTTGGCCGTTGGCACCTCCATAGCCGGCGAGGCTATGATAGCGGCCAGCGCAATGCCGATGGCCAGGGTGCCGGGCACCCACTTTGGAGCCGTCTTTCCCAGAAGGTGTCGCAAAACGGCCTGTCCGATCGGGGACGCCAGACCTGCTGCCACGAGGAAGCCGATCGCCAGCCTCAGATTGGACTGGACCCCTGCCTGAATGCCCCAGAGCACGAGGAGGCCCGCAACAACCCACCAGGCGATCCTGCCCCATGAACGAGGTTTCCTGGGTTTGAGGTTGTCGTCCGATGTCATCGCCTGCTCCATGCGCTGACGACGACATTACTCATAGTCTATTCACAGTCCAGTCGCGGCGGTGCGGTTGGCCGCATGGCTCTGCGGATCATCGTTGGCAAAAACATCCGCAAGGCCCGTGAGGCGCGCGGCCTGCCGCAAGACGAGCTGGCCCATCTCGCGGAGATCCACACGACCTATCTTTCGGGCGTGGAGAACGGCCGACGCAACATCACGCTGAACGTTCTGGAACGTATTGCCAGCGCTCTGGGGATGAGCCCTGCAGAGCTCGTATCCCGCCCAAACGCAGACTAGAGCACTTTGCGACCTGATTGAATCGCGGGGGATTCCCAAGGCGTCCAAGTTCTGATTCAACCTTCATGCTGGGGGCGGAGGCCAGCATGAATGAGCAAGGCGCTTTCGGTAGATTTGCGGGATCGTGTGATCGCCGCGATTGAGGACGGGATGTCGTGCCGTCAGGCGGCGGCGCGGTTCGAGGTCAGCGCGGCCAGTGCGATCCGCTGGCGCTCGCGGGTCCGCAGACAGGGCGACGTGCGGCCGGGGCCTCTGGGCGGGGATCGTCGCTCGGGACGGATCGAAGGCCACGCCGACCTGATCCTGGGCCTGGTCGAGCGCAAGAGCGACACCACCCTGGCGGAACTCCGCGCGGCTCTGGCCGAACAGGGCGTGGGGACCAGCCTGTCGAGCCTGTGGCGGTTCTTCGTGCGTCGCCGGATCACGCTCAAAAAAAGTCGGCGCACGCGGACGAGCAGAGCCGTCCCGACGTCCTGATCCGGAGACAAGCATGGTTCGACAGCCAGCTCGACCTCGATCCCGAACGGCTGGTGTTCATCGATGAGACTGGAGCCTCCACCAAGATGGCCCGCCGCCACGGGCGTGCGCCGCGCGGCCAGAGGCTGAGGTGCAGCGTGCCCCACGGTCACTGGAAGACCACGACCTTCGTCGGGGCTCTACGGCTGAGCGGCATGACCGCCCCGATGGTGCTCGACGGCCCGATGAACGGGGCCTGGTTCCTGGCCTATGTCCAGCAGGTACTGGCTCCGACCCTGAAGTCTGGCGACATCGTGATCATGGACAACCTCGCCGCCCACAAGAGCACGCCCATCAGGGACGCGATCGAGGCCGTCGGCGCACGACTGCTGTTCCTGCCGCCCTACAGCCCTGACCTCAACCCGATCGAGAACGCCTTCGCCAAGCTCAAGGCTCTGCTGAGAAAGGCCGCCGCGAGATCCATCGACCAACTCTGGGACGCCATCGCCCGCATCATCGAGACCTACTCACCGCAGGAATGCGCCAACTACTTTGCCGCCGCAGGCTACGATGCAGACTGATCGGAAAATGCTCTAGCGCACCTGCACATTGATGAGGGGCGCGCCCCGCCGCTGCAGCAGCCGGTTAATGGCCGCACTGGTAGCGTCGACCTGATCATCGAACCCGCCGCCGTTCTCGGTAAATTGCAGCAATTCCCGAAGATAGGCCTCTCGCCAAGGGGCCTGGCGAGGGAACTGCACCCGACCGCTTTGAAGATGGGGCGTACAGGCGATCAGCCGGGTTGCCTTGCTGTTCCCGGCCCTCTGACCTTTGATGAAGATATCCGCCGGGTCCCATCCGGCACCCCGGTATGCGCGGGGTGACAATCGGGTCTCCGGTCTCTCCACATTGCGACGTCGGTCACCCCGTGGCTGAAGGTTAGCGATCAGGCTTTGCCGGAAAGGCAACCCCACCCCGTCGGTCTCGATCAGGATCTCATCGACTGAGAACTGTCGCGCCAACCGTTTGGCCGTGACGATCAACTCGGGCAGCCCTTGGCGGGCTCGCCAGACGTCGATCAAGTAGTGGATGCCACCACGTTTGATCCAGGTCGTACAAACCGACCAGTCGGCCGTTGGCTCCTCGGAGACTGCAATGTCCCAGGACTGGAGGACATAGTCGTCGGGCCTAACGACCATAGGGTCGTCGTAGAAGTGGAGGTACTCATATTTCACCAGCCCACCGGACATTGCCTCGGGCGCTTGCAGGTACTGGGCATTGAACAGGGCTGTCCCCATCTCACGACGCACCTGATCCAGCGCTTCCGGCCCTTCACGGTCCGGCTGGAGATATTCGCCCGCCCGGAAGGTGTGGGTCCGGCCGTGACCCAGGTCATAGACACGGTCACGATCGGTGTAGGCAGGCAGCTCCAGCACCTCCCAGCCACCCGCCTGTATCAGCCGGCCAGCCATGTCGTCGGGGTGGAGCCGCTGCATAACCAGGATGATGGCCCCGGTCGCCTTATCATCCAGACGGGTGAGGGCGGTATCGAGGAACCATCGATGGGGACGTCCCCGCAGCTCCTCGGAATAGATCTCGTCGGCCTTGTGGGGGTCATCTACGATCCAGATCCGGCCACCCCGCCCAGTCAACGACCCACCGGGGGAGGTGGCATAGCGCCCCCCGCGCAGGGTGGTGACGATGTCGTTCTGCGCCTCCCGATCAGACGCTAGGCGGAACCGCGGAAAGATGCGCTGGTACTCCAGACTTCGGATGATCAGTCCAAAATCCCTCGAGTGTTTTCCCACCAGGTCCAGACTGTGTGATGCACACAGGAACTTGGCCGATGGATCATGTCCGAGGCACCAGGCCGGGAAGGCCACCGAGACGGTGATCGACTTGAGGGACCTTGGCGGGGCCACGATGATCAACCGCCGACACTCGCCCCTCCAGACCCTCATCAGCTGATGGGCCATGGCCAGATGGTGCCAGTTGGGTCGGAACGCATCGAAGGCAGCCGGAGCCACCGTCCTCAACATCATCTCGTTAAAGCCAGCGAAGTCCCGCCTGGCCAGAAAATCCAGCTCGTCCTGTTTCGTAATCACAAGGGTCATGGGTTCGGCCCCCGCTGCACAAACCGCTCCTGCATCCGGCGAAGGATCTCAGCGTCCTTATCGTCGATCGAACGGACGGCTTCGCGTCGCTCTTTCAACGCTTCAGTCTCGTCGATCCAGCCGAAGACCGTCTCCCAAGCATGGCGATCTCCATTCAGTGCCTTGCGCAGGACGACCTGAACAAGGGCCTCTGTGGGGAGGATGCGCTGGGTTTCTCCGTTGATCTTGGTCGGGATGCGCCGTGCCAGCATCTCGGAGATGATGGTCGCAAGATTGCGACTGCCCTTGGGGCGACCTTTAGGATTGCCGGAGCGGCCGGGCTTGAACTGGTGCGCGGCTGGGGGACGACAATAGCCAACCCGGGCCTCGCCCCCGGGGGCATCGCCCGGGGCCGATCCATTCTCAACTGAACTACTGTCGCCAGGACGCACCCGGGTGCGAATGCGCGGAGGGGAGTGTGTCATTGACCTCCCTCCACCTGGGCAGCGCGGTCATTGAAGCTCTCGCCCGTCTCGCCGTGGATGAAGGTCACACCCATGGCCTTCTGGATCCGTCGGATCGCCACATCGACATAGAGGGGATCGATCTCGATACCTGCGCCCCGCCGGTTGGTGCGAAGGGCGGCCAGAAGCGTGGTGCCGGATCCTACGAAGGCATCGAGCACCAGCCCGTTGCGATGCGAGGCATCCAGAATGATGTCCTTGATCAGTTCAACCGGCTTCACCGTGGGGTGGGCGGCCAGATCAGCATCGCGGCCCTTGCGGAAGGTGTTGGCACCCTGGTGGGTCCAGACGTTCGAGCGGTTACGGCCAAAGCGTCCCAGCTGGACATTGTTGATGTGGGGCGCATCGCCATTCTTGAAAATGGCGCAGAGCTCATGGGCATTGCGGTACAGACCCCCCATGCCGCCGGTCGTCTTTCGCCAGACCCCGAGGTTGATGAAGATCGCATAGATCTCCCGGCACACCGCAATCAGCAGGTCGATATTGCGCCAGTCCATAAAGACGTAGTGGAGCGAGCCGTCTTTGCTGAACACCGCATAATGGTGTAAGACTTCAGTCAGAAACTGACGGAATTGCCCATCCGACATCTCACCCGATGCTTCGTGGAACTCGCGCCGCTCAGCCTTGCCTCGGCCCCCAGCAACGCCGTTGATCGTCAGGTTATAAGGCGGATCCGTCACAACCAGATCGGCCTTCTCGTTACCGAGTAGAAGCCGGTAGGTGTCCTCGCTGCGACTGTCCCCGCAGATGATCCGGACGCTGCCATCGGCTGTGATCCACACATCGCCAAGGCGAGTGACCGCCAGTGCTCCCGGGGGCACCGGATCATCGTCATCATCCCCGACCGCCTGATCCTCCCCGCCCGCCAGGATCAACTCGATTTCGGGCATTTCGAAAGCTGTGGTCTCCAGATCGAACTCTATGTCCAGGCTGACCAGAAAGCCCAGCTCGGACTTCAGGACATCGCGATCCCACTCCGAGAGCTCAGACAGCCGGTTGTCGGCGATCGCAAAAGCGCGAAGCTCTTCAGGCGTCAGATGCGTCGCGCGGACCGCGGGCACGCGCTCCAGCCCAAGCCGCCGAGCGGCTTCGATGCGGCCGTGTCCCGTTACCAGCGCACCATGAGTCCCCACGATGACCGGCACCATGAAGCCGAACTTGTCGATGTTGCGACACAGCTTGTCGATCTGACGTCGGGTATGTTTTCTAAGCTTGATATCGCCGACGGCGATCTGATCGAGCCCAAGATACTCGATCTGGATGTCGGGGCGGGGCAGGGGTGCCGACGAGCGGACACGCAGCCGCGGTTGAGCAATAGGCATGACAAAACCTTTCAAGATCGCGGCCATGGCCGGATCAATATGGATTGAATGTCAGCTTTCGCTCGTCCCCGAATGGAGCTGCGGTTGCTTTGCATGGCTCTCAATTGAGAGAGCTGATGCAATAAAATCATATCTTGGAATCGACGTCAACAACGAAATCAAAACTATCTGAAGGCACCTGAGTATAGTGCATGCCAGTTGTTTTGCGCACTGATCCAAGTTGAGTTATTTACATATCCGAGCATGTTGGAGTTATGCAGAAAGCCTACCCGACCCAACAGGCGATGAAGACGCTCTATATCGCGATGACGGACGTCCTCGACGATGCGGTCGAGGCACAGGCGAGGGGCAACATGGATGAAGCGGCCGTCCTTTCGGAACAGGCGTCCGTTCTGGGCAAGGCCGCAGGCATTCTGGCTCAGAGAGCGGAATAGGGTGAATACGCACTGGTCTGATTAGGCCGTCGAGTTGGGATGCACTTGGGTCTGGTCGCCAAAAGCAGACGCTTCAAGCTGCGGGTATGCGCCAGAAGCAGACATTGGCACTTGGCCCACATCCAGACATTTAAGACGGGATTGGTCGGAGGTGTAGAGAGCGACTTCGGCTGGTAACCCGAACCGCTCGACTTCATCGTCGTCGGCGTCGCGACAGTTGGGACGGCGAGGCCCAAGGGAGCGCGAAAGAATTATCGCTTGGCGCAGCTTCTATGGGCCAGCTTCACCGCATCCGAATAAGCCGGCAGGCAACCGCCTTTTCACCCCATCGCGTCGCGAAAGAGTCGGACACCACCTTCCAACGGCCAGCAGGGCCCTGACTCCCATGATGCTCGCCCATGCACGAGCATTGGCACTCATCGCCGAGAGCATTCCAGCAGGCCGGCGCGCACTTCTCCTGCTCCCGGTAGGGCTGAACGACGTAGACCGATCCAAACGTCGCCAGACACTGCTGCACCATAAGGTTGAACCAGGCCTTGGGCACGGTCCAGAAGCGTCGGACCCGATCCCATTTTGGGTTGGCTCGCCTTTCCCCCTTGAGCCAGGCGCGGTTGGTCGCACGAAAGGGCAACCGGATCCGCAGACCGGCGTCCGCAGTGCGGATCAAGACAGGGATGCGCTCCTGATCCAGGATCCCGCGCAAGCGCGCCCGATTGTCGCTCAGCATCGTTCGACCTCCGCCGCTAGAGACGCTGGTTGATCCAGGCCCAGACACCCTTGTCCAACCAGCCTTGATATCCGCCGGCGACCAGTCGCGTCACGATGAGGCGATCATTGCTGTCGAGCTTTTGCCGCAAGTACTCGTCGATCTGGTCCGCCGAGCTGGTGGTCGAAATGAAGCGCACGGAGTCGAGACCGCCATCGCGCGTGTGCTCGTAGACCTCCAGGTGCTGGACGAAAGCCGCTCGCGCCTGCGCGTAGTTCGGCTTCTCCCGGTTCAGATCCCAGGTCAACACATACACCGACATCTGAAACTCCTAACTCAGGCTATAGCGGCGCCAAGGGATGGCACCGAGCGGCGTGTTGGCCAAGAAGCGCACAATGTCCCGACGCCCGAACCATTTGGCGCGACTGGAGGAGTCCTGGCCCATCAAAACAAGGGGCATGCCCGGAAAGGCCCGCCTGAAACTCGCAATGGCTTGGCCGGCAAGGGCGGGGTTATCCACGACGTGTCGCTTGACGATCACCGCTGCGAACGTGACGCCCTGTTCCCGGACAACCGCGCCTTCGAATTGCATACTCTTATCTCCGTGAAAGGGGCCGCGCCCTGGAGCGCGGCCCGGGGGGTTTAGCCTTCCGGCGGGAAGGGATCGTTCCCGTAGCTGTCGCGCTCTCGGATTTGTCCATTGCGACCATGGATCAGCAGCTCGCTACCCTGGTTCTGCGCGATGCCACGAGCGTGCGCGATGGCTTCGCGCTGGGTCTCGTGCACGGTCGTGGCACGGCTGTTGCCCGCGCCACGGACTGCCCACTCGCCATTGTGCGGAACAACGTGTTGGTTCTTGCCAGACATGAGAATCACCTCCTTTCTCGCGGTACGGGTTGTGCTGGATCGCGACTCCAGCCCCTGATCGCCTCTTATCGGGCTTTCAGAAAGGAAGGCTGGCGAGACGGCAGGCCTCGGACATCCGACGCGATTTTTTTGTGTCCGTGTCCGAGACGGCGAAATCGCCAGCCTTAGTAGTTGAGGCCTGAAGGAGGGCGGCGGATTGGCAGCGGCGACGCTTAATATTGACCAGGCGCGAGACGCGGTCGCGGCGCTCACGGCGGCGGACCTCCACCGCCTGCAAAGAGCTGGAGCGATCTATGGCGTCAGCATCGGTGTTGACGGCATGGATCTGGTCAATGAAGCGATCAGCCGGGCCCTGGGCGGCGTTCGGGCGTGTCCCACGGACGTCCCGTTCGTTGTCTTCCTCAGAAACGCCATGCGGAGCATCGCATCGTCAGAGCGGGCTAGGATGAAGGAGGAGCCTATGTTGGAGAGCATGACCGGCGGTCCCGACCGCCCGCTGACGGCTGTCGACCGGACGGCCCCCGGACGGTCCGGTGAAGAATCGTTGCTGGCCCGGGAGGACACGGACGCGCGCCTGAAGGCGTTGGAAACACTGTTCGCCGACGACGAAGACGCTCAGCTCGTCCTCATGGGCGATCTGGACGAGATGTCGGCAGCGGATATCCGAGCGATGAATAAATGGAGCGAACAGGCGTATGCGTCCGTCCGTCGGCGTATGCGACGCAAACTGTCCGCCGCCTATCCGAACGGTTGGTCCAATGACCCGCAAGGCTGAGGACATGCCGCACCTCTTCCATCTGAGCGATGCTCTGGTCGACGACCTGATGGCCCTGTCGGACGAAGATCTGCTGGCTGAGGTCCGCGAGAGTGGAGCCGATCCTGAAACGGTCGCCAGGCAACTTCGCGAGCAAATCGAGGCCAGGATCGCCTCCGACAACAGGGCGCGACTGGAGCGGGCGCGCGGCGAGATGTATGCAGCGCGCGCTGCTCGTGCGAGCCCCGGGGTAGTCAATCTCCCACTCGCCCGGAAGCAGGAGGTTCTAGGGCAGTTTGCGGCGAATGACGGCTCCCTGCGCCAGCGTCTGACGATGGCGGCGCGGAAGGGCGATGGCGCTTCCGAACGCGAGATCGACGATATTCTGCGCGACCTTCTGGACTTGGGTGCCATTGATGATGAAGGCAACGCGCGTTGAGGACGTTGACCCCGGCCGAGAAGCTGCTGCGCAGTCTGGGGATCGCATCGCCGACGGAAATCGATGTTGAAGCGATCGCCTGGGACGCCGGGGCCGACGTCCGCTTTGCGGAACTGGATAGCTGCGAGGCGCGGATAATCGGTTACGGCGAGCGCGCCATCATCACCGTCGAAGAGCGATCGCTACCGACCCGCAAGCGCTTCTCGATCGCCCATGAGCTCGGGCACTGGAAATACCACCGCGGGCGTTCCTTTGTGTGTCGCAAGGACGACATCGGCAATCCGACCCGCGGGCCCGCTGATCCAGAGAGGGTCGCCGACGCCTATGCGGCGGACCTGCTCTTGCCCGCCTACCTCTTCGCCCCGCTCGCAGGAAAGAGTAAGAAGACTACGTTCGAGGTCATCGACAACCTCCGCGCCGAGTTCCAGACCAGCCGGACAGCCACGGCGCTGAGGATGGTCGATTATGGGCCGGAGCCGGCCATGCTTGTCTGTCACAGTCCGATGCGGCGGTTGTGGTTCAAGCGCGGTCCAGACGTCCCAGATCGATGGTTCCCCCGCGCCGAACTGGACGCCGAATCCTTCGCGTTCGAGGTCCTGCACGGCCGCACGGAGCGGACGCCCCGTAGCTTGATCGGCGCGGACGCTTGGTTTGATCGCAGAGACGCCGAACAGTACGAGGTCTTTGAGCAGACCGTGCGAACCGCAGCGGGCGGTTCGCTGACGTTGCTCACTTTCAAGTCAACTGAAATGCTCGAGAGCTAACATCAGCGAACCGCCGGATGCCGCCCGGCGATGGCGAGAGCAACGTCGCACATCAGGGGTGATGAGAGCCCATAAATCTCGTTGATTGACCATTTCGCGACATGCGAGACCGGTGACCACCCAAGTCGAAAAACCGATCGGCCCGACCTGGCCCGGCAGATGTTCCTGACAGGCCGCCACGAACCCGTCGCATCGGGCATTATTGGCGGTCGCGAGGAAGTTAGGCGCTTTACGGCACATGCGCACGCGGCCCACTGGCGCGGGTCACTACGAAAATCTCGTCGACATGCGCATCCGTGAGGGTGATCGCATCGAACCAATCGGGCCAGAACTCCCCATCGCCAAGCCCGCCGGCCTGGCGCCGGGCCGCCTCTTCGCGCCGCCTTTCAATGAGACCGGCGAAGCCATCCGGAAAAACCTCCGGCCAAGCTTCCAGGAGAAGGGGGCCGAAGCGCTGGCTATTGTGCTTCAGGACGTTGTTGAGATGGCTGATCACCTTCAGCCGGTCTGCGACCCCCTGTCCTTTCTCGATCGCCCTAGCGGCGAGTTCATCGTGTGTTTCCCGTCCATGAGCGCCGGTCCATGAGCGGATGACGCGTTCCCAGTGATGATAGATTGCCATCGCGTGGGTCTTCCGAAGGGCGTTCTTTGTCTCCTCGATCAGCTCAAGATCATAGTCGAAGAACTGGCTCTGTTCCCAAACCCACGTTCCTGACTCCTCGTCCCACTCTCCGACGGGCGGCTCGCCCCGCTCAAGCGCAGCCTTGTAGGCGTCGTACTCAGCGCAGATGCGCTCACGCTGCTGATCCAGGGCCGACATCGCCGCGGTCAGGCTGTCCTGCAGGATCATCAGCCCCCGCTCGAAGTCGTGGCCGAAGACGTTGAAGTTGAACGCGACCATGTCCCTATCCCTGGCCCCTTCCGGATGTCTGCGAACGGTCGGTCGTTCCGGGGAAGGCCAAGCCGGTCGCGGTTACCGTGTCCATAACGTCCAGAGCCAGTGAGGGACATGTCGATGTAATTGCTCGAGCCAGGCGATATCGATATCGATATCGATCTTGCTCTCCAGGACTTCGAGGTTGCGTGACACGAAGAACGGCTGGGCGACCACGGCCAACACCGGTTGCCAGCATGCGTGGCAGATCGCATTGCGGAGCGGCGCCGTGGCGCGAATATCCGCGATGACCTGCGCCGCATAATCCTTGTCGGCTCGGGGGTGGTTGGTGACCGCTCGCTCGAACCCGGCCGCCAGAAGTCCGATCGTGGCCTTCAGGGCCCCCTCCAGATCCTTCTGCCAGGCGTCCAGGCCCGCCTGTCGCTCAGCTTCGTCCTCCGGTGCCGGCTGATCACCGCAGAGCGCAAAGATCGCCCGCTGCAGAGTCCACTCAAGAAAGCCGAAGGCTGCGATGGCCCGTCCCAACGCCTCCCAGAAGGACGCATCCTGGCGGTCGGTGGGAAACGCCGGCGAGAGGCCGGAACGATCAATGATCCTGGGCACGGCAACCGACTTTCGTAAGACCAGTCCATCGGACGGTCCTGGGCCCGGTCCGGTCAGACCGTCGGATAGAAGTCCTTGGTCTGATCGGTGCCGAAGTCATCGTCCCAGGCCAGTCGGATCTGGGTTCGGCTGGTCGAACCGAGGTGGAAAAAGACGTGGAGCTCGATGACGGCATGGGGCTCCAGAACCGGTGCCGGAAACTTCTCCGCCAGATCGTTACGAAGCAGGAACCCTTCCTCGCCGATCTCTTCGAGCCTAACATTTCGCGCCGCAGCCTTGCCGCGATTGAACACCTTCATGCGATAGTTCGAGCGGCCCGCCTTGTAGATCGCCACGCCAAGATCGGCCCGGCGCTGTGCCTGGTTCTCGCCGGCCTCTTTTTCGATCAGCAGGTGATTGAGCCGCTCGGCCGTGCGCTCGAAATTCAGCTGGCGCCGATTGAATTGTTTGGTGGTGACGACCGCCCAGACGGAGACAACAAGGGCACCAAGCGCCAGCAGATCCCCGAGGTCGGGCGTCAGATTCACTACTTCACCCTGATATATTTGGATCCCCGGAACGCATTCCTGAACGTCTTGCGGGCGTGGTCGACTACATCGGCCTTCATGTCGTCCAGCGCCGACTCGATCATCTCCCCATTCTCCGCGATGAGCTGCTCCCGTGTGTAGATGCGGTCGCAGCCGGCGCATCGGATGGCCGCATCGAGATTCTCCGGATCGTGCTCGAACTGATCACCCGCGCACGTCGAGCAAATCATTCCGACGGACCGGTCCAAGTTTGGCAAAGGCATGCTCGCCTCCTGAAGTCGGACCGACGATGCAATGTTTTGCGTCGGAGAACAATACCGGAACCGCCTCACGCGGGCGAACCCGTGAGGTCACTCCGTCGCGAAAGGTCATGGCCATCGCAGCCACCCAGTTTTACCGTGCTAAGCTTCGTCCATGCTTCATCTGCTCATAGACACCAGCGTCTGGCTCGACCTGGCCAAGGATCATCGCCAACAGGCCACTCTGGCCTGCTTGGAGACCCTGATGGAACAGGGCCAGGTCGCCCTGATCCTGCCGGAAACCGTGGTGGAGGAGTTCCAGCGGAACAAGGACCGGGTCGTCCGCGAGAGTAGCCAGAGCCTTTCGAGCCTGTTCCGACGCGTGAAGGATACCGTGGAGCGCTTCGGTGAGGACGGCGCCAAGCTGGACGTCGTGCGTCGGCTCGACGAAATCGATCACCGCGTCATGATGCTTGGCGAAGCCGCGGTCGGCGCAGTCAGCCGCATTGAGGCGCTTTTCGCCGCCAGCGTGCCCCTCTCAGCAAGCGAGGCGGTCAAGGTGCGCCTCGCCGACAGGGCGATCCAGGGCCGCGCTCCGTTTCATCGCCAGAAGAACTCGGCAAACGACGCAGTCCTGATCGAGCAATACCGGGAGGAGATCGACGCCCTCAAGCTTCCCGACCGGGCCGCGTTCGTCACGCACAACGTTAAGGATTTCAGCGAGGTGTCGGGCGACATTCGACGGCCGCACGCGGACCTGGCCGACCTGTTCGGCGAGGAATCAATCTACTCAACCAGCCTCAGCGAGATCCTCGGTGCTTTCGCTCCCGAACTTCTGGAGGAGGTGCGGTTCGAGACAGAGTGGTCTCTCGACTATCGCCGGCTGCCAGAAATCATCGAGGCAATCGGCGAGCTCACCGACAAGGTCTGGTACAACCGTCATTGGGGGCTCCGCAATCGCGTCGCGAACGGCGAAATCACGATCGTCGAAGACAAGGACTATCCCGTCGGCAGCTACCCACAGGACCTCATGTCGCGCCGGACTTGGGAAGGCGCACTCGCGGCAGCCGGGAAGGTTGAGGTCCGCAGGCCCAACGACCTGGGACCTTGGACAGACTTCGAATGGGGCATGATCAACGGCAAACTGAGCGCCTTGCGCTGGGTACTGGGCGACGACTGGGACATGCTGGATACATAGGATTCTCGAGCCCAATTCTGCCCGAGAACGTCCTCTCGCCAGCGTCCGGAACGTGATCGAATGATCCCAGTCCGTCGCACCTCGCCCGCAAGCAGACAAGCGGACCCCAACGCCGGTGTCGCACCGGCCTACGCCGGCCCGGCGACCGCGCTCCGCTTGAGACGGATGGTGCGGGGCGGTAGTAGAGAAACGCCGACCATTGCGCATATTGCCAAACCAGATCGCGCAAGGCCGGCTCAAAGAGAGCATTGTGAGCCCGCACTCAGCGTCGAACCTGCGCTTTGGGCGACTGATCGACACCTTGCTCGAAAGCGGACGTCGTCAAAGACCGCGTTGAGTCAAAAAACGACATACGCGTGGACCCCGCAAAGGGCATGATTTTCGTTGCCTGATCGGGTGGCTGATCGATTTGCCTTTTGGGCGCGTCCGACCCGTCCCGGAGCCAGAACTGGACGTCAGGTTCGGGGCGGGTCGCTGGATAGCGGATGCGCCAGGCGCAGATGTCATCCGAGGGCGAAGGCTAGATGATGATTATCATGCTCATAGAACGCCGATTGTCGCACCTGGCCGACAACCGTAGCGGGGCGTTCCCAAATTATTGTCCGCTCCTCGTCCCGTTGCCGGCGAAAGGGTCAACGTGTCTTCCCACAATCGCGTCAAGCGCTGGACTTCACCCGGCGACGAAGCATTGGTGTCGCTGTCGCCCGGCCCCAGCCGGGCTCGCCTCGGTAGGGCGCGATGGTCGCGTCCTGAAACGAGGAACGACAATGACCAAGACCCGGACACCCCAAAAGCCGGAGACGCGTGCACCGATCGTTCGGGCCGCCACCAAGCTCGAGACCCTTATTTCCGCGCTGCAAAGACCTGAAGGCTGCGACATGGCCACCATGATCGCTGCCACTGGCTGGCAGGCCCACTCCATCCGGGGTGCGATCGCAGGAGCGGTCCGTAAACGCGGCCATGCGGTGGGCAGCGAGAAAGTCGGCGATGTCCGCGTTTGGCGGATCACGGCTCCGGCAGAGGCTGCCGGTTGATGGACGACCTGCGTCAGACCCTGGTGAGCCTGAGCGACATGGGGATCGATGACCTGAGGGGGGTATGG
>QBLX01000030.1:2695-10983 GCA_003241825.1 Alphaproteobacteria bacterium | reverse complement strand
GGGCTGCGTGAAGGAACCGGCGCATGAAGCCCGCAGTCCGCTCGACCGAAATCCTGCGCCGCAGCCTCGCTGAGGCCCTTCAACTCGCTGCCAGCGGCACGAGCGGCAGGCTCGATCCGCGACTGACGCGAGCTTCCGCCCAGCACCGCGCGGGACGAAAAACCCGGATCAAGGGTGCAACCTTCCGGACCGGGTCTACCCTGGTCCGGGAATGGAAGGGGACGCAGCACGAGGTCCAGGTCACGCCCGAAGGCTATGTCTGGAACGGGCAGAGGCACGACAGCCTCTCAAAGGTCGCCCGATTGATCACGGGTGTTCGTTGGAATGGGCCCCGCTTCTTTGGGCTGCGTGAAGGAACCGGCGCATGAAGCCCGCAGGCCGCGCGATCCGTTGCGCCATCTACACCCGTAAGAGCTCCGAGGAAGGGCTGGATCAGGATTACAACTCCCTCCATGCCCAGCGCGATGCCTGCGCCGCCTATGTCATGTCTCAGGCCGGGGAGGGGTGGACGCTTCTGCCGGAGATCTAGGACGATGGCGGCTTCAGCGGCGGCAATATGGAACGGCCCGCCCTCAAGCGCCTGATGGCGGACGTCCAGGCTGGCCGGATTGACGTGGTCGTCGTCTACAAGGTCGATCGCCTGACAAGGGCGCTGACCGACTTCTCCCGGATCGTTGATGTCCTCGACAAGGCGGGATCGAGTTTCGTCAGCGTCACCCAGGCATTCAATACTACGACCTCGATGGGACGGCTGACGTTGAACGTGCTGCTCTCGTTCGCCCAGTTCGAGCGCGAGGTCACCGGCGAGCGCATCCGCGACAAGATCGCGGCATCGAAGAAGCTGGGCATGTGGATGGGGGGAGGGGTTCCGCTGGGCTACGACGCCTCAGGCCGGACGTTGACCATCAATGAGAAAGAAGCCAGGACGGTCCGCTGGGTCTTCGAGCGTTATCTCGAACTCGGATCCACCCACAAAGTCGTCGATGAGCTTGCCAAGGCCGGTGTGGTGACCAAACGGACGGTCAGCAAGTCGGGCACCGTGAGGGGTGGTATCCCTATTCGGCGCGGCCCGCTGTTCCACATGCTCAAGAACCGCACCTACGTCGGCGAGATACCTCACAAGGACACAAGCTACCCGGGCCAGCATCCGGCGATCATCGATCGCCCTCTCTTCGATGCCGTCCAGGCGCTGCTATCAGAGAACGATCGTAAGGTCCGCAAACCTGGCGAGACGCGCAAAGCCCACAAAGGCGCTCCGCTGACAGGTCTGATCTACGACACGGCCGGCAATCGGATGTCACCAACCACTGCGCGGCAGAAGAACAAGCCTGCTTATCGCTACTACGCCTCGACTGCGGTCCAACTCGGTGATCCATCAAAGGCGGGTGCCGTGCCCAGAGTGTCGGCCCCTCTTCTTGAGGATCTGATCGCAGTACGGTTAAAGGAGCTGAAGATCCCTGCAGCCAGCGGACCTGCCGCGGACTGGAACGGCATCCGTGACCTGATCCACCGGATTGAAGTCCTTGCTGATGGCATCCGGGTCGAACTTGACAGACCTGCGCTGCAACGGGCGATGCGGGACATGCCCGCTGCCAGTCGCGTCAACCTGGAGCGCGTCGGTGCCACGGACGAACATCCGACCATCAACATTAAGGCACGCATGGTAATGCGCGGCGGATCCCGGATCGCTATCGGACCCGATGGGCAACCTGCGTTGAAGCGAAGCATGATCGATCCAGCCCTGAGCTCAGCCCTGATCAGGGCTGAAGCCTGGAAGCGCAAAATCCTCGTCGGTGAGGTCGAGACCCTCACGGTGATCGCAAGGGAGGAAGGGGTGACTGCAGAGTATGCCCGCAGGATGATCCGGCCAGCGTACCTTGCCCCTGACCTGAAGGCCTCAATCCTCGACGGCCGCCAGTCGATGGGCCTCACGCTGGAGGCGATCACAAAGACTGAAATGCCTCTCGACTGGAATGACCAACGACGGCTCTACGCCGGTCGCTAACGCCTGACGGCACCAAGAGGGCGCTGTTCCCAGAACCGCCAAAGCATTCCCTGATCGTGACAGACAAATTCCCTGTTCTGTCCTCACGAAATCCCTGTTCCTGACAGCCGTTCTGAAGTCCAATTCGCTCGCAGATCCAGTGCTGGCGGGCTTTTCTAACTTCGCCAGGTTCGTTCGGACGTTCCAGAACAGGGCCGATTTGCCTGTAGAGTCCCTGTAAACCGCAAAACCACGCAAAAAGACCCGGCTCCGGAAGAACGGAGACGAGGGGCGAAGTTCGACGATTTATGAGCAGTTAGAAGACCAGCGGAGACGGAATTCCCGTCTCCGATCACGTGCATGCCGCGGGAATGTCGGGGGAAGTTCCCAGTTCTGGGAAAACTGATATTTTACAAGGGAATGTGTGGCGGACAGAGAGGGATTCGAACCCTCGGTAGGCTTTCACCTACACACGCTTTCCAAGCGTGCGCGATCGACCACTCCGCCACCTGTCCGTTTCACACCGCATAGCCTTGAGGCGTCATGCCGCGACCGGTCGGGTCGCGGGAAGGCGAGGCTGATAGAACACCCCGCACCGCTGGGCAAGCGCCACATGAGCCCCCATATGGACTTCGAACGCCAAGGAGTGATGTGATGAGCCTGCTGGACAAGCTTTTTTCCGCCAAGACACAGATGCCGACGCCCGAAACCGCCTTGCCGGGACGTGCGACACCGCTGGACACCGACACCTTTCACATCGTCAGCGGCAATCCGCTGAAGGGGCCTTATCCGGCCGGTTTCCAGACCGCCGTGTTCGGCATGGGCTGTTTCTGGGGTGTTGAACGGATCTTCTGGCAGATCCCGGGCGTGTGGGTGACGGCGGTCGGCTATTCCGGCGGGGTGACCCCCAACCCGACCTATGAGGAGACCTGCACCGGCCGCACCGGCCAGACCGAGGTCGTCCAGGTCGTGTTCGATCCTTCCGTGATCACCTATGGCGGCCTGCTCAAGGCCTTCTGGGAAAATCACGACCCGACCCAGGGGATGCGTCAGGGCAATGACGTCGGCACCACCTATCGCTCGGCCGTCTATTGCGTCGATGAGTCCCAGAAGGTGGCGGCTGAAAGCTCGCGTGATGCCTATCAGGAAGCACTGAAGGCCGCCGGTCGGGGTCAGATCACGACCGAGATCGCGCCTCTGGGGCCATTCTACTATGCTGAAGGCTACCACCAGGGGTATCTGGCGAAAAACCCGAATGGCTATTGCGGCATTGGCGGGACGGGCGTGACCTGTCCCGTCGGGGTCGGCGTCACGGCCTGAGGGGGCCTTGGCGGACCGGGCATGATCTGCCGGGTCCGCCGATGACCACCGGCACCCGGCGGGACTTCAGCTGCACAGGGTGAAGAAGCGGTCGATCGATGGCCGCGATTCCGGATGACCAGCCAGCATCTCGCGTTTCTCGCCCTGCCAGACCGCCAGCCACCCGAGGGTGCGAAACCTCTGCAGCACGGGCACCGAGGGCAAGGCCTCGGCGAGGAGAAGCGTTCCGTCCGTGACCCCGGCCGGTTCGACGGTCGTTGCGAGCCGTTCCATGTCTCCGCCGGACTCCAGTACCATCACGGCGGCGGGGCCGTCTGCGGCCTGCATGAGCCCCAGCCGACCTGCACCCGGCTCGCAATACAGAGCCATGCGAAAATCACCGCTATTGGCCAGTCCGTAGGCCAGTCGCGTTTCTGTCGGGTCCTCAGTCAGAAACCAGTCAAGGCCGGAGACGGGGGCGGGCCCGCTTTCCAGACGTTCGGCCATGACTGGCGCGGGAGAAGGCGCTGGCGATGCCGAGGCGCAGGCCGTCACCAGCATGCCGGCTCCGACCAGGACGAAAACGTTTCTCATCCTCCGCATAGCCCGGCAAAGCGGCGCAGCTTCGCACGGTGTATGCGATCGACTGCGATGGCGCGTGTCTGGTCAGCCAAGTCAAGGCTGAGGTTTCCGCTGGCGACAAACTGGGTGAAGACGGGGTGATCGGTCCGCAAGGTCAGCTGCGTCTGATCGCGCCGCGAGCCGTCCGCTTCGGTCGTCGCGGTTGCATCGCCCGCCGTGACCCGAACAAAGCCCGTACCCATTGTGGGGCCGAAAATTGCCAGCCGTGCAACACCTGAACCGGCATCGCACTGGAGCGTGCTGCGCAGTTGCGGGGTATCGGGAATTTCATTTGCCAGCACCAGAGGGCCGCCGGTCTCGTACAGGGCCCATGTCCACGTGTTTGCAGACGAACCCGTTTGCAGCGCCAGAGTGGCGAGCGCTGCGATTATCCATGTCATGGCTCAGCCCCCGCTGGAATCGGCCCCTGCAAACGTGTCAGGCCTGACCCGTGGTACAGTAGGCCAGAAAACGATCAATGACGCGACGTTCCTCTTTGGTGGCTGTCAGTTGAAAGGTCCCCTCATCGGCAACAACGGTCATTCGACCGCTGCGTGACAGACCTCCGAGCCCCGCGGCTGAGATCGGAACACTGGCCTCTGTTGCATCGCCGCCGGAAAGCGGATCGGGCGCGAACGGCGTACCATTCGCCCTGTCCACCATCCCCACGGGCCTCACATCACCGTAGACAGTGACATCGGCATCACCGGCGGCACAGGCGATCATCAGCGCCAGTTGATCCGAACTGGCAACCCCGTAGGCGAGCTTCGCTTCCTCTCCATCGTGGCTGAGGTGCCAGCCGATTTCCTGGGCCGGTGCAGTGTCCAGCGTTTCCGACTGCGTCTGTGCAGCCGTCGTCAACAGGCCAAGCGCGGCGACAGCGGGAACCAGGATTCTGAGCATGACGGCACCTCTCGTTCAGAGAGGGAACGCGGCTCTGCGGAATCGGTTCATTGCCTCAGCGGCGCGCCGGATTGATCCGTATCCCTCGAAGTATGGGTGCCGCCTCGACTAGAAGGGGCTGAACCGTTCGACCAGCGACTGTGCGGCAGGGGTAGCCTGCATCCGGCTTACGTCGCCGCGTCCGCCATAGCTGATGCGCGCTTCAGCAATCTGGGTGTGGTTGATGGTATTGGCGGCGGTGATGTCCTCTGGACGCACGATGCCGGCCACCGTCAGTTCGCGCAGCTCGCGGTTGGTGCGCACTTCCTGCCGACCCTGGATGACCATGTTCCCGTTCGAAAGGACGTCGGTGACGACGGCGGCGATGGTCAGCTCGACCCGCTCGGAACGGTTGATGGCTCCCGAACCGTTGGCGCTGGACTCGCCCTGCACACCGACCAGGTTCTGTGGGTTGAAGCCGCCCGGGAAAGCTCTGCCAAGGCTGTTTTCCAGACCAAAGAAGTTCGAGATACCCCCGGAGGTCTCATTGGACCGCGTGCGATTGGTCGAGTTCTGGGTCTGGGCCCGGTCATCGATATCGATATTGACGGTCAGAATATCCCCGATGCGGCGGGCACGCTGATCGCCGAAGAAGGTGCGGGCGCCCGTGCGCCACAGCGAGTTGGCGCTCGCCGGACGGCTGGCCTCCTCGCGACCATAGACCTGGCTCACCGGCACGAGGGTCGCTGGATAGGCCACGGGGGCCAGTTCCGGTCCGCGCACCGTTTCCGAAATGGTCGAACAGCCTGTCAGGGTGATTGCGACGGCGGTGATGATCAGCAGTTTGCGCATCGGACTATCTTCCCTGGCGGGCGAATGAGTTGGAGTTTGAACGGGCTGACTGAGCGGCAGGGCCGGTGACAGCGCGCCCGGGGCCGGTGGCGACAGCTTCGATGGTCTTGCCGGACGCCAGATTAAGGACCGGGACGGGGTCTCCGACCGCGGCGTTGCGGGTGGCCCGACCCGTGACGGTCAGCCTGACCCCGCCGGAGATGAAGGCGACCTCGACCGTGTCGTTGCGGGCGATGACCTGGGGGCTGGCCAGGTCACGGGCAGCCACCGGCGAGCCGGCACGAAGCGCGCGGCGGGCCGACAGGCCGATGACCTGTTCGGCATCCTGAGGCCCGGATGCCTGGGCCTGGTGGGCCTGGACTGTGGTCCAGACGACGTCCTCGGGCTGGACGACATCTCCGGCAGACAGGCTTCGGGCATAGGTCAGGACATCGACGGTGGCGCCGGGGCGGCTGGCGGAGCGCTCGGCAGGAGCACTGTCCAGAGAAGCCGACGGTGTCGCGCCCCCCTGGCGGACGACAACGCGCCGCAGCCCCCGCGGATTGGACCACTGAAGGCCGGAACGCAGGGCCAGGCCTTGCAACTGGCCAGCCTCGAACACGATAGAGGGGCCGGTGCGGGTGGCAATAGCCACGTCCGCTGCCGATCCTGCACCGTCGAAGACATCGCCCAGGGTGACGCGACCGTCGTCGTCCGAGGGATTGGTCTTGAGCGTTACCGGGCCAGCCAGTGCGGGCCCTGCGACCAGGATCAGCGAGAGGGCGAGGGTCAGGGCCTTCATGATCTAGTTCTTCACATTGGCGCTGACGGACATCATTTCGTCGGCAGTGGAGATGACCTTGGAGTTCATCTCATAAGCGCGCTGGGCGATGATCAACGCGCTGATTTCCGAGACGGCATCGACGTTCGAGCTTTCGGTGAAGCCCTGCAGAAGCTGCCCGAAGCCGGGATCGCCGGGCACGCCCGGGGTTGCAGTTCCGGACGCGGCTGTTTCCAGCAGCAGGTTGTCGCCGATGCTCTCAAGCCCGGCTTCGTTGAAGAAGGTCGCGATTTCAAGCTGCCCGACCACCTGGGGCTCTGGCGTCCCGTCGGTGATGACCTGCACCTGCCCGGATTTCGAAATCGAGACGTCCACGGCGTCCTGCGGAATCTGGATGGCCGGCTCGACCGCGTAGCCATCGTCGGTGACCAGCTGGCCTTCGCCATTCAGCGAGAAATTCCCGGCGCGCGTATAGGCGGTCTCGCCCGAAGGCAGGGTGATCTGAAAATACCCCCGACCGTCGATGGCGACGTCATACCTGTTGCCCGTCTGGGCTGGCGTGCCCTGTTCAGTGATCCGGTAGACGCTGCCCGCCTTGACCCCGAGACCCACCTGGATGCCCGTCGGTACGACAGTTCCCTGGCTGGACGACTGCGCGCCCATCCGCTCCACATTCTGGTAGATCAGGTCCTGAAACTCGGCCCGCTGACGCTTGAACCCGACGGTGTTCATGTTGGCGATGTTGTTCGAGATCACCTCGACATTGAGCTGCTGGGCGGCCATGCCGGAAGCGGCGGTTCTGAGAGCGCGCATGAATTACGTCCTTTAGTTCGTGCTGCCCAGCCGCTCGACAGCGCGGCGGGACAGGTCGTTGGCGTTTTCGATCAATTTGGCCATCCGCTCATAAGAGCGGCTGATCTCGATGAGATTCGTGATCTCGACGAGGGAGTTGACGTTGGAGCCCTCGAGCATGCCCTGGCGGATCTGGGCTCCCGTGGCCTCGATCGGCTGGGCGTTGGATCGGTTGCGGTAAAGGCCGTCGCCATCTTTCGACAGCGCGCCGAGGGCATCGAACCGTGCCAGCGTCAGGCGCCCCACCGGCAGACCATTCTGGCTGATCGTGCCGTCGGTGCCGACGGTCGCGGGGCCTTGCAGCGGGTCCAGGATGATGTCGCCGCCGTCGCCCTGCACCGGCAATCCGGCCTTGGTGACCAGCACACCCTCGGGATCGATCGTGAAGGCACCGTCGCGGGTGTAGGCCTCGCCATTGCCGTCGGTGACGGTGAAAAACGCGCCTTCGCCGTCGATGGCGAAGTCGAGCGAGCGGCCCGTTTGTTCGAGCGCTCCCTGGGCGAAGTCCCGGCCCACGCCATTATCCAGAACGAAGCTGGCACTCGGGCGAATCTGATCGTTTCGGGCCCGCTCGCCGACCTCGGTTCCCACAAGCAACTGCTCGACCTTGAAGCCGGTCGTTTCCGCGTTGGCGATATTGTTGGCCGCGATGTCGAGTTCCCTGCGCAGGGTCATCTGACGCGACAGTCCGATATAGGCGGCGTTTTCCACGAAATACGAGCTCCTTCTGTCCACACCCACGCAACAGCCATGCCAACAGGGTTAATTCAGTCACGACGGGCGTTTGGCCGTGAGGCCTGTCTTTGGGACCCGGCAAAAACTGCCGGATTTAAATGCGTCGTTAACCAGAACGCCCGCATCTGGTGTGTGGAACTATCCGGGGCGTCTGCGCATGCTGAAACTAGGCAAGAAAAAAGGGGCAAAGACCCCGGATGAAGGTGCGACGGACGTTGCTGTCGTGCCGGCTGCCGATGGTGCAGAGGGCGATGCCGCGCCCAAGAAAAAGAAGATTCCGCTTCTTTTCATCATCATTCCGGC
>QBLX01000030.1:0-2685 GCA_003241825.1 Alphaproteobacteria bacterium | reverse complement strand
GCTGGGCGGTGGGGGAGGAGCTGCCTTCTTCCTGATGCAGCCCAAGGCCGATCCAGCCGAGGAAGGCGAGGCGGCCCATGGCGATGAGGCCAAGGGCGGAGCGGCGAAAAAGGGCGAGAAAAAAGGAGACAAGAAGGGCGGCGACCACGGCGGGGGTGGCGAGGAAGCGGATCCCACGCTCGGCGTGATCAAGGAGGGTCCCGATGGCGTGACCTTCTACACACTGCCCGACATGGTGGTGAATGTGCAGTCGACGAACGGTCGGCCGACCTTGCTGAAGCTGAAGCTGACGCTGGAAATGCACGACCACGACCTCGCAACCTCCCTGCAGAGCGAGTTTCCCAGGATGCAGGACATGTTCCAGGGCTTCCTGAGAGAGGTCCGTCCCGAGGAACTGCAGGGTTCGGCGGGGACCCATCAGCTGAAGACCGAAATCCTGCGACGCGTGAACATGGTTGCGGCGCCGGGCAAGGTCGATGCCGTGCTGATCGAAGAAATGCTGGTTCAGTAGCTCATGAGTGATGCTGGTGTGGCCGATACCGACGCTGCTGCCGACCCGTTCGGCACACTGGGCGTCGACATCCCGTCGATCCAGGCAGAGCGGGTTCTTAATCAGGATGAGATCGACAGCCTGCTGGGTTTTGATCTGGGCGAGGATGACGGGTCCGAAAGCCGCGGCATCCGGGCGATCATCAACTCGGCCCTTGTTTCCTATGAGCGCCTGCCGATGCTCGAGATTGTCTTCGACCGCCTCGTGCGGTTGATGACGACCAGCCTCCGGAATTTCACCTCGGACAACGTCGAGGTCAGCCTCGACAATATCTCTTCGATCCGGTTCGGCGACTATCTGAACTCCATCCCGCTGCCAGCCATCCTTGCTGTGTTCCGGGCAGAGGAGCTGGACAACTACGGCCTGCTGACGGTCGATTCCAATCTGATCTATTCCATCGTCGATGTGCTGCTTGGCGGACGGCGGGGCACAGCGGCACTCAGGATCGAAGGCCGTCCCTACACGACCATCGAGCGGGTGCTGGTCCAGCGGATGGTCGAGGTCATCCTGGCCGATGCCAACGCAGCCTTCGAGCCGCTGACGCCGGTGCATTTCAATCTGGACCGGCTGGAGACCAATCCCCGCTTTGCCGCCATTGCACGCCCGGCCAATGCGGCGATCCTCGTCAAGCTTCGGATCGATATGGAAGACCGGGGCGGTCGTGTCGAACTGCTGCTGCCGTATTCGACCCTGGAGCCGATCCGGAAGTTGCTTCTTCAGCAGTTCATGGGCGAGAAATTCGGCCGCGACAATATCTGGGAAGGCCACCTCGCTACCGAGCTCTGGACCACCGATACCGAGGTGCGCGCCATTCTCGACGAGCAGCAGGTGCCGCTGTCGCAGGTCCTCGGTTTCAAGGTCGGCGACACTCTGATGCTGAATGCGACGCCGGACTCAGAAATCTCGATCCGCTGCGGCACCATTCCCGTCACGACCGGCAAGATGGGCCGCAAGGGTCAGTATATCGCGGTGCGGGTCGAAGGTCCGATCAGTGTCGAGGCCGCTGCCAGCCTGACCAAGAGGAGACGCTGACATGACCGGGATCATCCTGGACGCCATCCTGATGCTGCTGCTTGTGGCCGCTATCGGCTACGGCATACGGCTGGAGCGGAAACTGACCCAGCTGCGGGCCGGTCAGCTGGCCTTTGCCGGTGCGGTCACCGAGCTGAATACGGCTGCCGGGCGGGCCGAGAATGCACTCGCCTCGCTGCGGATGTCCGGCGAGGAAGCCGATCTGCTCCACGACCGGATCATCAAGGCCCGGGCGCTGAAGATGGAGCTGGAAGGCCTCATCGCCCGTGGCCCGGCACCGGTCGTGACAGCGCCGCATGCGCCCGCCACAGAGGATGATGCCCGTGCCAATGAAATCGCGGCGGCCCTCTTGCGGCGAGCGGCACCGATGGCGTCGAGGGAGCGCGAGAGCACCATGCCCCCGCGTCCGGCACCTGTGACGCCGGTGTCGGTGGCGATGGCCGCTAACCAAGCTGCTCAACAGAGCCTCAACCGGGCGCGTCGCAGAATGGACGAAGACCTGTTCGCCGCCTGAAGACCTTCCTTGCCCCCATCATCCGGCGCGCGTCGCCGGTTTGACCGGGGCGTGTGCTGATTTCGAGACCTGACCCATGGCCAAGATGCCCCGCCTCCTGCCCCTGATCGCCATCGCCATTGGCGGGGTGGTGGCCGTGCGCGCTGTCGGGGCTGGCCCGGGACTGTTCGAAGGCGCCAAGGCCTGGGCCGAGGAGGCTGTTCCCGCTGCTGCAGCGGCTGCAGGTGCTGGTGCCCCGGCAGCGCGGACGCCGGCTCCGGCCGTCTGTGCGCTGACGCCCGAGCAACTGGCCCAGCAGGCGGGGGTGTCCGTGGCTGAGCTGCGCGTCATCCAGAGCCTCAAGAACCGCCGGGTCGAGCTGGACGCCCGTGACACCGATCTGGGCACGGTCCTGCCGCTGATGATGGCAGCCGAGCAGAAGCTGGATGCCAAGATCCAGGCGCTCAACGCACTGAAGGCCGAGGTCAATGTCCTGCTGGGCCAGGTCGACGAGAAGGAGAAGGCCGAGACCGACCGACTGGTCGCGGTCTACTCCGCCATGCGTCCGCGCGAGGCCGCGGCGGTGTTCGCCACCCTGGATGACAGTGTC
>QBLX01000002.1:66350-81635 GCA_003241825.1 Alphaproteobacteria bacterium | reverse complement strand
GCCGGCGAGGGAAGCGGACACCCTGACGTCGGTTCTCGCCTTGCTGGAGCGTATGGAGTCCGGCGGCGGCCGTGTCGCAACCACGATCGAATAGCCACCGGAAGGGTTCAAATCGGCGTCGGTTGAGGTAAACCCCTCGCCATGTCCACCCCGATTGCTCCCGTACTCGCAGCGGTCACCGCTGGCGAAAAGGCTGTCGCCTTCGACGTCGCCATGCTGGCCCGTCTGACCGACCTCGCTGGCGACTTCGCCATCAACATTTCGATCGCCCTGATCATTCTCGTGGCGACCGTCTTTGCTGCCAAATGGGCGGCGCGGGCCACGCGGCGGGGCCTGTCGCGCGTGCGCGGCTTCCGCCACGATCCCACAGTGCTCAGCTTCGCCGTGCAGGTGGTGCGGGTGGTGGTGTTCATCGTCGGCTTCATCGCCGTGCTGCAGCGTGTGGGCGTCCAGACCACATCGATCCTCGCGGTCCTGGGAGCCGCGTCGCTGGCGGTGGGCCTGGCCCTCCAGGGCACGCTGTCGAACGTGGCGGCCGGGGTGATGCTTCTTGTCCTGCGCCCCTACCGGGTCGGGGACCTGGTCGACATCAACAACAACGTCGGGAAGGTGACGCGGCTGGACCTGTTCTTCACCCAGATGGCGGACGCCAACAACGTCAAGATCGTCATCCCGAATGCCAAGGTGTTTTCAGACACCATGCTGAACCTGTCGGGGCAGCAGACGCGGCGCATGGAACTGAAGATGGGGGTCGGGTACAGCAGCGACCTGAACCGGGCGCGTCAGGCCCTGATCTCGGCCGCTGCGGCACACGAGAAGGTGCTGGAAGACCCCGCACCCTGGGCCGGAGTGACCAATCTTCTGGACAGCGCCGTCGAGGTCACCCTTCAGGCCTGGACGAAATCCGATGACTACTGGCAGACCAAGGCCGACGTCTTCCAGGCCGCCAAGGAGGCGCTGGACGCCGCCGACATCGAGATCCCGTTCCCCCATCAGGTCGCCGTTCCCTATGGTGACGAGGACGTCATGCCTGTGGTCACCGTAAGGACCCGCCAGGCCAGCGAGAGCAGCAATCCGTCGCCGGGTGACGCCCACATCGACTCCAGCGAGGGCTGAGCCATGAGATACGATTTCGGCTCCGACAACACAGCGGGCATGGCCCCGTCCGCTCTTAATGCCCTCGTTCAGGCGAATACGGACTATGCCCGGGCCTATGGTGCGGACGACGTCACGGCGCGCGCCGGCGATCAGATCCGTCAGCGACTGGATGCCGACGTCGACGTCCGCTTCGTGTTCAGCGGCACGGCGGCCAATTCCATCGTCCTGTCCATGCTGGCCCATCCGCATGAGGCCGTCCTTGCCCACCACGCAGCGCACATCTGTACCGACGAGACCGGAGCCCCGGGCTTCTTCGGCCAGGGCGTGGGCCTGATCGGCCTTCCGGGGTTCTCGGGAAAGATCGAGCCGAAGGGCCTGCAGGCCTGGCTGGAAGAACCGGTCGTGGGCCACCGGCAACCCCCTGCCGCCCTCTCGCTCACCCAGTCCACCGAATACGGCACCGTCTATGCCGAGGAAGAGTTGCGGCACCTGATCGAGCCCGTGAAGGCCCAGGGTTACGGGGTGCATATGGACGGAGCCCGGCTGGCCAATGCCGCAGCACACGGGTTCGATCTGAAGCAGATCGCGCGACTGGGCGTGGACGCCCTGGTCTTCGGCGGCGCAAAGGCGGGAGCCAACTGCGTGGAGGCGATCGTCCTGTTCGACAAGGCACTGGGCCGGCGGCTGGACAACCGGCTGAAACAGGCCGGCCAGACGGCTTCCAAGGCCCGTTTCGTAGCGGCCCCCCTGCTTGGCCTGCTCGAGAGCGGCGAGTGGGAGACCGGAGCCGCCCACGCCAACCAGATGGCCCAAAAACTGGCCCGGGGCATCGTCGCCCGCTCGCCCTTCACCCTGGCACATCCGGTCGAGGCCAATGCTGTCTTCGTGCGGATGCAGACCGAGGCGCATGACCGGCTGAACGCGGCCGGCTGGGCCTGCTATCGCTTCGACGACGGCTCCGTCCGCTTCGTCTGCTCGTGGGCCACCACGAGCGAGGCCGTCGAGGAAATCCTTGATGCGATCGCGGGGCTGGGTTGACGTCTTCCGCTCGGCGACCGGGCAGGCCATATGACGAACCATGGCGGCACGCGGTGAACGATCGGCACGAAGACGTACGGCCCCCGAAGTGAGGGCGCTGGGATCAGACCCGGACGTCAAGGTCGACGGCCCCCGGACGTGGGATGCGCTGGCGGATCTGGTCCGCCTTGTCGCGCGGTCGCGCGCCCCCCAGTTGTGGCCTCGACTGATCCTGGCGATGGTGCTGACGCTGGCGGGCAAGGCCCTCGGTGTCGCTGCACCGCTGGCCCTCGGCGCGGCCGTCAACAGGCTTGCCGAGGATCAGCCGGCCGGTGTCGGGATTGCGCTCGGCTTCGCCGGGTTCGCCGTCGGCTGGGCCCTTATCCGGTTCCTGTCATCGATCGCGCCCCAGGTGTCGGACATCGTGTTCGCACCGATCCGCCAGGCCGCACAGCGCACGACGGCAACCGAAACCTTCGCCCATGCCCTCAATCTGTCGCTCGACTTCCACCAGACCAAACGGTCCGGCTCGTTGTCGCGCACCGTCGAGCGCGGGTCGCGAGCTGTGGACTTCCTGCTGCGCATTCTTGCCTTCAACCTGATCCCGACAGGGTTGGAGCTGATCCTCGCTGCCGCGGTGCTGGCGGGGGCCTATGACTGGCGTTTCGGAGCCATCGCCCTGGTGGTGGTGGTGATCTACACCATTGTGACCTTCGCCATTTCCAACTGGCGGATCGAGCACCGCCGTACGATGAACACGGCCGATACAGCCGCTGCAGGTCTGGTCGTCGATTCCCTGCTCAACTACGAGACCGTAAAGTCATTCGGGGCCGAGCAGCGCGCAGCGGCAGGCTATGACGAGGCTCTGGGCGTCTACAATGCGGCCGCCCTGAAGGCGAACACCTCTCTCGCCCTCCTGAACGGGGTCCAGGTCCTGATCATGAACATCGGCCTCGGCGTCATGGCCGTTCTGGCCGGGTTCGAGGCTGCGGCGGGCCGGATGGGCCCGGGCGATGTCACGGCTGCGGTGCTTATCCTGATCGCCCTCTATTCACCGCTGAACATCCTCGGCTTCGCCTATCGGGAAATCCGTCAGGCCTTCATCGACATGGAGGAGATGCTCAAGGTCACGCGGCAGCAGCCCCAGGTGGCCGATGCGCCCGGTGCGCCTGAACTGCAGCCCTGCAGCGATGCGCGGGGCGGGTCGATCGCCTTCGAGGGCGTGTCCTTTCGCCATGACGCCCGCAGCGGCGGGCTGGAGGAGGTGTCGTTTGTCACCGAGCCGGGCACGACGACGGCCCTTGTCGGCCCGTCTGGCGCGGGCAAGTCCACCCTGGTCAAGCTGGCCCTCAGGCTCCTGGATCCCCAGGCCGGTCGTGTGCTGATCGATGGCATCGACATGCGCGACGTCACCCAGGCTTCGCTCCGTCGCGCTGTGGCACTGGTGCCGCAGGACGTGGCCCTGTTCAACGATACCCTGCGCGTCAACATCGCCTTCGCCCGTCCCGAGGCGACGGAGGCATCCATTCAGGCGGCGGTCGACGCCGCGGAACTGGGCGACTTCATCCGCAGCCTTCCCGAAGGCATGCAGACCAGGGTTGGCGAGCGAGGGCTGAAGTTGTCGGGCGGCGAGCGCCAGAGAGTCGGCATTGCCCGGGCACTGCTGGCGGATCCCTGCCTGCTGATTCTGGACGAAGCGACCAGCGCTCTGGACAGCCGGACCGAGGCCGCGATCCAGAAAACCTTGCGCCGGGCCCAGGCGGGACGGACCACCCTGGTGGTGGCCCACCGCCTTTCGACCATCGCCGATGCTGACCAGATCCTGGTGGTGAAGGCCGGCCGGATCGTCGAACGGGGCAGTCACCACGAACTGGTCGCGCGGGTCGGGGGGGAATACGCTGCCCTGTGGCGCAAGCAGACCCGCGGAGCCCGGGCGAGCAGGGCAGAGGCCTGACGGCCTAGGTCTCATCCAGATAAAGGGGAATCCGCTTCTCCAGCACGAGACGCAGGTTGGCCAGGACCTCGGCCCGAGCGTCGTCGGCCTCGTGGGGCAGGGCCTGGATCAATTGCAGCGCCTGGGCGTGGACCGTGACGATGCGCCAGTCGAACGGCTTGTCCGCCTCGGCCGCATGGATCAGGTCGCACAGCCCTGAGGCTGCGGTACAGAGATCAGCTCGATCGAACGGACTGGCGGCATTGATGACGGCACTCGACAGGCGATAGGCCTCGGCCACCACCTGCATGGGGTTGGGATGATCCTTGGCGGGTTCCTGCAACTGGGCCAGCTCAGCAATCCGTTCACTGACGATCGACTGGTTCCGGGCCTGCAACGCTTGCAGATTCGATCGGGCCTGGGTCAGGGCCACGCCGACACTGAGCCCGCCCGGATCATTGATCAGTGTCGATAGTCGGGATTTTCTGGATTGCCAGACGACCGTGTTCAGATCCGGTCCGCTTTCCGGGGGGAGGGGGGTACCGTCCCGGCGCCTGGCCCTCAGGGCCGCGACCCGCATCATGTCCTTGCGGCGCTCGTCCTCGTCTCGAGGTTCGGAGACGTTAAAGCGCCGATCCGGTCCGGAGTAGTCGGACGTTTCGATGAATGACCTGTTGTCGCGGGCGGTCCGGATCACGTGGTGGAGCAGAACCTCTGCTTTCAGAGGCTTCTGGATCAGCAGGCTGGCTCCACAGGCGCGGACATCCTGCACCGTGGACGCCCTTACATGCCCGGCCGTCATGATCACCGGCACATAGGCATTCGGCTCCAGCCTCGAGTTCCTCAGCCACCGGACCAGATCGTGGCCGTTCATTCCGGGCATCTCGCAGTCGACGATCATCAGGTCGACAGGGTGCTGCGTCAGGACCGCGATGGCTTCTGCGGCATTGCTGCAGATGTATTTGGCCTCGATGCCGAAACCGCGCAGGGCCTCGGTCGTCAGGTTGAGTGCAATGGCCGAGTCGTCGACCACCAGAGTGTTGGCCCCGCTCAGATTGAACACGGCACTTGTGCGCAGCGTTTCGCTCGCCGCCGACGTCACCGGATGCTCACTGGAGGGAAATGTATGATCATGTGCGCCCGTCGGGCTCTCTTGCACTTAGGCAGCTATGGGTCTGCGCAGGCGTTACGCGCGCGGTACATCATTGATTTTGGTCAGCGTGGCAGGGATTCTGCCGACTGTAAACGTCAGGCAGTCCGACCGATCGCATAAAACCGGTCGGCGCGCTGGGACCGGAGGGCGTCTGGCGAAAGCGGGATAAGGGCTTGCATTTCCTCCCAGACTGCATCGCCGACGGACGCAATCGTGGCCTCGCGGTCCGAATGTCCACCGCCCTGTGGCTCAGGTATCACCCGGTCCACGATCTTGAGTTCCATCAGGTCCGGGCCGGTGATTTTCATGGCCATGGCCGCGTCGCGGGCCCGGGCACCGTCGCGCCAGAGGATGCCCGCAGCGCCTTCGGGCGAGATCACCGAATAGATCGAATGCTCGAGGATCAGCACGCGGTTGGCGGCTGCGATGGCGATGGCACCTCCCGATCCGCCCTCGCCTGTAACGGTGGTGATGAATGGGACGCCGAGCGTCAGGCCACGTTCCGTCGAGCGGGCGATCGCCTCGGCCTGTCCGCGCTCCTCGGCGCCCAGACCGGGATAGGCCCCGGCAGTGTCGACGAACGACAGGACGGGAATCCCGAACTGGTCAGCCATGTCCATCAGGCGCACGGCCTTGCGATAGCCCTCCGGCCGGGCCATGCCGAAATTGTGGGTCAGGCGGGTCGCGGTGTCGTGGCCCTTCTCGTGGCCCATGACCACGACCGACTGGCCCCGGAAGCGCGCCAGACCACCCAGGATCGCCTGGTCGTCGCCGAACTGGCGGTCCCCGCGCAGCTCGACATAGTCGGTGAACAGCCCGGCCAGGTAATCGATGAAATGCGGACGCTGGGGATGCCGCGCCACCTGGGTCTTCTGCCAGGGATCGAGGTTGGCATAGGTCTTCTTGCGAAGCTGTTCGGCCTTCTTCTTCAGGCCGTTGATCTCGGTTTCGAACGATCCGGAAGTCGCCGAGAGCAGCGACAGCTCCTCGATCTTTTCTTCCAGCTCGGCGATCGGCTTTTCGAAGTCGAGATAGTGCGTGGCCATGAGGCGTCCGGTGTCGGCAGCGGCAGGACCGCACTGCGAAGGCGGCGGAACCTAGTGCCGCTCGCGCGCCGGGGCAAGCGGCGGCGGATCAAGCGGGTGGATAAGGGAGGGATCAATCGTCGCCATAAACCGTGCTCGGAATGCCGTTGGCGCGGAGCAGATCCGCGGCCTGCAGGTGTCTGGCACCATATTGAGTGCCGTACTTCGCCTTGAGCTCGGTGTACCAGATCGCGCGTCGCCGGGGCATCTCGGCGAGCAGGAGGCGCCATTCTGCAGCGGTATTCTGTTGCAAGAGGCGGTCCACTGCGGTGCAGTCCGGCTCTATGGGCATCTGGATTTCATGCCGGGCCCAGCCCTTGCCCTGGCCGAGCGCGTCCAGATAGTCCATCCGCGCCATATCGGACATTGCCATGACGGTCGGCTCGTCGAGCCCCTGAGCGAGAATCGCTGTGAAGTTCGCTGTGCGCGCGGCAGAGGCCTCCGGAGTACATGCGGTTTCCCACTCCGGGGTGGATCGCGCAGCGATACTATCGGTCTTGATGGCCCGGATCGTCGACAGCACCAAGGCCGCGTCGCCCGCGATCCAGGCGTCGATGGCCGGAGTCAGTCGCGCGGCAGCGACTCCCTGACCATACGCCTGCCGCACAGATGGAGCCGCCGTCGGGTCCGGACCGCTATCGGAACAGCCCGCGAGAAGTGCAGCCAGACCAGCCAGCAACATCAGTCCCTGCCGGTGTGCATCCCGGTTCCTGTCGCCCATTGTCGTCCCCCACGCCTCGCGCCCTTAGCGGAGGACCTGTGAAGGGCGATTTAATCGCCTGTCTGTGGGCACGGGCTCCGACAGCCCTTCATCGGCGCGCAGGTCCCGGCCGCGGTGACCACCCTGATGAACTCGGACAACAGCGACACGCCTGTTCATACATAGGCGGCGACAGACTTCTTCCTGCCGGGCATAGAGCTGAACGACCACCGGCGTAACTTTCCGCAAGGGCTGGACAGAGGCTGTCCGGACCGGAACAACGACATGCCAATGGCGGCCAGCGCCTGGCCCCAAACAGAGGAACCTAACCATGCGTCTCGCCCTGATCGTCGCTGCCGCGGCCCTTTCGCTCGCTGCCTGTTCCGAGGAAACCGAAGACAACGCTGCCGCCCTGGCGGAAAGCGCGGGGGATACAGTGACGTCCGCCGCAAGCGACACGGCCGCCAACGCCGAAGCCGCCGCTGACGCGGTTGCAGCCGCCGCGAGCGAGGCCGCTGAAGACCTCGATGAAGCTGCCGATACGGTCGCACGCAAGTCCGAAGCCGCCGCCGAAGCAGCTGAACGCACCGAGTAACCTTCTACGGTTGGAGCCCGCTGGCCTCACGCGTCAGCGGGCTTCAAGCGATCTGGTGATGCCCGGACGGACAGCAGAAAATCGGTCTGGCCCCGGAATTAGAAGCGAAAGGTGCGACCGACAGCAACGGTGACGCCGTCGTTCAACACCACGGCATCGCGTCGTCGTTCGCGCACGGCCTCTGCGTTGACCGCGTGGGATTTATGCACCCTCACGAACCCGTACGGCTCCAGGCGTTCCACGATGGCCTTCATCGGCTCGGAGACGAAGATGGGCCCGGAGCGATCATGCAGGATCGTGAAATTGCCATCGGCCTGGATCCGGGAAATCCCGCCGGGATCCACCATCCGCTCACCATGTCCGACCTTCACGCCGATCAGCCCGGACGGCCTGAGCCGTCCTTCTGCCAGGCGAGACTCGGCCCTTGCCCTGAGCGCCGCTTCCGTGACCAGCGACTGCCGCGCACGATGACCTGACCAGGCCATGTTGACCGCCAGGGCGATCATGCTGATTGCGGACATGTTGACCAGATCCTGCATCAGCGACTGCAACATGCCCAGCCTGACCAGCACGAGGTGGCTCAGCACGCCGCAGGTCAGCACGACCCCGATCAGAACCGGCCAGCGGAACCAGCCGATCGCTCGCCAGCCGTGGACTGCAATCGCCGTGTGTGAGGTGACTGCCGCCAGGAACATGATGGTCGACGCCAGCAGGGCCGCTTTCCGGTCGGGTGCCTGTTCTCGCAAGGCCACCCACAGGAGCGCGGTGAGGCACAGCCATATTCCTGCGACCCCGGCTGCAACGACCAGCCTGCTGTTCGCCATCTGTGGGGGTCGTTCATCCGGCTGTGCTGGCGAGGCAAGGGTCATTCGGCTCATCGGAGGGTCATCGACAACCCGGAGAGAACATCGCCATGACCCGTTTCACAAGCCCCGTCGCCCTTGCCGCCGTCTGCCTCGGCCTGCTGATCCCGGCAACGGTGACGAGCGCCCAGGCCGCAAACCCGGCTGAGCCGCTCCGCGCCTGCCAGGGACACATCACGACCCTGGCCTGGGGCGCGATCGTCCGCGACAGAAACGGGCGCTGCCGGAACGTCGAGACTTCACGACGCTCCGCGCTTCCGCGTGTTGCGGCACAGGCCGAAACGATGACCTGCAAGAACGCTCGGTCGTATCTCGGTGGTGCTCTGCAGGTCTGCAACGACCAGCCTCTGCGGAGGGCACCGCGTTGATCCGGACATCCTTCATTGGCGCGAACGGGCTTGGCCGTCATGGCTGGGCCCGCACCCTCGGCACTCTCGCCCTGATGATCGGGGCCGGTCTGGCAGGCGCGGTCGTCGTTCGCAGCGTCGTCTTTCCAGTCGTCAGGACCACCTTGGCTGACGCACCCGAGCCGGTCCGATCCGGGGTCCTGGCCCTGATGGCGGGGGCCATCTTCGCCTGTGCGATCGCGGGACTGGTCATTGGCGTTCGGCGATTGCACCAACGGTCCGTTCGGTCGCTGGTCACGTCAGCCGGCAGGTTTCGGACCGGACAGCTCATCCTGGGTCTCGTCCTTTCCGCGGGGCTTGTCGGTGCCACCACCTATGCCCTCGACCCCGGCGGCCTCAAGCCGTTGTCCGGCCTGCCGCTGTCAGCCCTGGGCTTCACCTTCCTGGCGATGTTGATCGGGTTTTCGATCCAGGCCTCTGCGGAGGAAATCATCTTTCGCGGTTACGTCCTGCAGGTAGCCCGGAGAGGTTTCCGCGCCGTCTGGCCCGCGGTGGGATTGAGTGGCCTGCTCTTCACACTGGCTCATCTGGGCTACGGCGTGGAGTCTGCCATCGCCAGCCTGATCTTCGCCATATGCCTGACGGTGGTGGTTCTTCTGCTGGGCGGTCTGGAGTTCGCGATGGGCGTCCACATCGGCAACAATTTCATTATCGGTCTGCTGTTTCAGGACCTGTCCGATGCCAACGCACCAAGCGCATCCGGCATCGCCTGGGATGAACTGGCCACGACTGCCGCCATCGCACTGGTCCTGATCGGCGCAGCCGCGTTGATGCGCCGCCTCGCCCGGCCTGTAGGGTCGGTCGAAGGGTAGCGATCGGCTTGTCTTCTGCGCGATACCGCTGCTGGCCCCGAAGGTCGACGGCGGCTAGCCGGGAAGTTGACACCCGAGGTAGCGAGCGAACGTCCGTCTGGGGACCAAAAACCAGGATCGCAATTCGACCCGTTGCGGACTTTCCGTTCGTTCGTTCGACTTGTCAGACGGTGCCGGAATGCCGCGCGCCCCTGGCGTAAGCAGCGTCACCGGAAACGTTGATCGCGTGCTTTCAACACGACATGGTTCAGCCGCATTTGGTTTGCTTGTTACCGACTTGCGAGGGCGATCATGCAGCAGTGGCGACGGGGTATCGGACTGGCGACGGCGTTGACCCTGGCGGGCTGTCAGACGGTCCAGCTTTCCGACGAGGGCATCTTCCGCCCGCAACAAGGTGTGGCCCTCTCCCATGAAATGTTGGGGCCGAGCCAGACGGACTATCGTCTGGAACCGCAGACCCTGACCACGACTGATGGCGTGCGGCTGGAAGGCGTTCTGTTGCGCCGGGACGGAGCGGAACGAACGGTTCTCTACTTCGGGCCAAACATGGCCACGGTGGAGCGGGCGGCACCGATAATGGCGTTGGCCCTCGCGCCTTTGAACGTCAACCTCGCGATGTTTGACTATCGGGGCTACGGCGCCAGCGGCGAAGGCACGATCACTGTGCCTCGGCTGATGACCGACGCGGAGGAGGTTTTCGACCGCGTCACGAGCCTGCCGGGCATCCAGCCCCGGTCAACGGTGGTCCACGGCCTGTCGCTCGGGAGTTTCATGGCCGGGCACGTCGCCGCCCGGCGGCTGACGGCTGGAGTGGTACTCGAAGGCTCCGCGACCAGTGCTGAAGAGTTTGCTGCTGCTCAAATCCCCTGGTTCGCCAGGCCCGTCATCCGGCTTGAGATTTCGCCAGGCCTTCAGGGCCAGGGCAACCTTCAGTATATGGACGACATCGACGAGCCGCTGCTCGTGCTGGTGGGAGAGAAAGACACAGTTACGCGCCCTGTGTTCTCGAGACGGCTCTTTGAAGCTTCAACCTTACCGACTTCGCAAAGGCGTCTGGCTGTGATCCCGGGCGCGACACACAACGACACGATGCAGAAGCCGGCCACGATCACGGCCTATGGCGAGTTTCTAGGCCTGACCGGCGAGCGCTAGGGCAAACGGGCGAAGCGGCGACGTCATGCGATCAGGAGCACGCAAGAGAGGCAGACGTTGACTGGATCGGGTCAGTCGGGGCGCCTTGGACCTGGCAAAGGCTCCCGCTCGCCCGCCGTGACAGCAGACCGCGCACCCGCCTCATGCATCGGGTTCTGGCCGCTCATCCCGCCGCCCTGATAGAGCGGATTACGGCCCGCAGACATCTGATGCATATGCGGCCACATCGCAGCGGCGACAGTCGCGCACGCACCCCGCGATCCAGCTTCGCAGGCCGCCACACCTGCTTCAGACGGCACGGCGTCGGAGTGGCTCCGCGCGCTGCCCATGTCTGATCTCGAAAGATAGAACTGATAGCCTTTGCGGCACATCGCTGCGTCACCCTCGGCGCACAGCTTCATCTCGTCCTCTGTCAGTGCCAGCGGCTCCTCCGCCGTCCTCCTGCCGTGGGATTCCACGGCGATCTTCGGCGTGATCTTCCCGCCCTGACGTCCTTGCGGGTCTTGTGCGGCCTCGACCCCTACGGTCCCCACGACGCCCGCCATCAGGACCGTGACTCCTGCCAGATCGGCCCGGAACCTGCCGCGTCGAAAACGTTTCATGTCTGCCCCCGGTGAAAGCCTCGCCGCCACCAGACGCCTGCAAACGCGTGCTGTCGAGCCTGTTGCCAGAACCCCGATCTTGGGCACGATCACCCGTTTCCCGGCGTCCCCTCCGTCGGAATGCCTCCGCACCCTGGCGGCAGTCCGCTTCTGCCAAGGGTGCCTCGGCGGCTGCTATCTTGCTGCACGTCTGCCTCTGGCCGCTAAACACCCATAGCGGTGGCTCGGAAGGTCCGCTCAGGCGATCGACCGAATGTCCGATTTCCGCCTGCAGTTCATGACGGATATCGACCCATTGCGGTCCTGGCGTCAGCCGCCGTCAGTGAGACGCGGCAAAACCAAAAGGGTCACAGCCACGACTATCATCATGGCTCCCAAAACCCTTCGCCAAACCAGCGGACCACTCTCGGGCCTGTAGGTCTCAAGCGACCTCCGCTCTTCGAAGAAGTTTTCGGCCCCGCCGGAGCGAAGGTTTTGAAGCCGTTCACGATGCTTCTGCTTGCTAATGGGCGAAAAAACTTGGGGCCAGACCACCAACATGGTCCCCATCACGAGGAAGAAAATCAGAGTTCCCATCCCCCACTCATGCGCGAATAGCGGGGCTGAGGCAACCGAGTGACGACAACGTCCGCTCACCACCCCTAACGGCGGTTCGGAAGGTCTGCTTCTGGGCCCAGGATTGAATGTCCGCTTCCGGGCATGAAGCCAATGTCGTGGTCCGACCCATGGCAGACATTCAGCCGCATCCAGTCTGACGTTAATTTTGCGAGGTCCGCAGCCTCGTCACAGCATGAAAGCGACCGAAGAATAATCAATGCGAACGACCCTGCCTTCCGACGAATAAATGCAGCCCATACTCATTCTCCATGAATCATCGAAGATCATGTATTTCGATTGTTCTGCGTGCGGTTGAGGGCAAAAATCTGCTGCCTCCGGCCCAGAGAGAGCCTCGCTCTTGATGCCCTTCGCGTTCAGCCTGGCTAGAGCCGATTGGGTCGTTTGTCCGGGCCTTACTCCCAGGACTGACGTGCCGGGAGGAGAGGACACGTGCAGACTGAACACGGCGATGCGGTTTCGTTCGTCAGCCAGAAACGCGCAAAGCACGACGACTCCGATCCCCAAGGCTGTCAGGAGAAACAAACGGTGGCGTGCCATGCCACAGCGTCAACCTCAACGCAGCGCGGGTCAATGCCCCCCATAGCGGCGGTTCAGAAGGTCCGGTTCCGGGTCATGGGGCGAATGTTCGGGTTCGGGTCTGAAGACCATGTCGCGGCCTGAACCGTTGCGGACATCGGCTCGGATGCTAGATTGTCGGCTTCGTGCTGCACCTGATGCCAAGAGCAAAGCCAATGCGCTTACCTACCATTCTAAAAATCGTTCTCACGATTTTCTTCGCACTGTGGGTTGTCGGTCTCTACGCCACCATGCCGCCAAAGGGCATTTGGGAGACTATTGGCGTATTGGTCTTTGCAGCAGCCTTGATGGTCGTCGCTTACTACTTCAATCTATTTTTGATCCGGGCAGCGATGAAGGCCGTGTCGCGCAAAAGCGGCAAGGATTGACTCAGGGAGCAGCATTACTGACCGCTTCCCACCCTTGACGGCGGTTCAGAAGGTCCGCTTCCAGGGCCGAATGTCCACCTTCCGCCTGCCAGGACATGAGCTATCTCGACCCATGGCAGACCACCCGGCTATCTGGCATGGTCGGTTCGTGAAACCTGTTGTCAATCCGCTTTCTCCGTCTGAAGAACTGTCCATTGAGCCCTACCGGCTGCGGACGTGGGGCTTAAAAGCTCGGAATGCCTTCGCGCTCCTGCCACTAGGCCTAGGGCTGTATTGGCTCTTTGCGGACTACTGGAATGACCGACTGACCTGGGGCACGTGGGCACTCTCGGGCGTGGTAATCGTAGCTGGACTCTTTGGCTTGGCCTACGTTCTCACTCCCGTCGAACTGTTTGCAGACAGGCACGGCGTTGAATGGCGTCAGTTTGGCTGGCGCAAGACGATCCCGTGGGCCCAGATCGAGGATATTGGCGTGGGCAGGCATAAGGGCATCCACGTCCACAATCGACCAACCGGTCGAGCGTTTACCGGGGTTTCCATCGGGCACCTGGGCAGCGTCGGGACGCTCGGCCTTAACCTACGAAATAACAATGGTCGCGACTCAGGCACCGCAGCTTACCGACGCGGGTTCACGGGGTTCGAGTTGAACTTCCACAACGTCTTCGATGTCTCCACGGAGACCATCGAGGTCGAGTTGCGAAGGCGGCTTGAACTATTCCGACAGGGTTCACCTGGAGCCTGAAGGCGCGTCCGAGTTCCACCTCTGACGGCGGTTCGGAAGGGCCGCTTTCAGGTCATTGGGCCCAGGGTCTGGGGCTTGGACCTGATGCCAACGTCGCGGTCCGATCCGGGGCGGACATTCATGGCGTCAATTCGTCAGCCGACCGCAGCGTCGGGTTTAGGCCGTTTGCCAAAATGTTTTCTGGGACTGTTTCAGGCTCAGACAGGCCAGCCTCTTCTGTGCCCTGACCAGATCGCCTTACCGAGAGGAATGGCAAGATGAACCAGGACCGCCAGCAAGCCGAAAACTAGCCAAGCGCGGGGTAACTCGGAAACCCAAGCATGCCAGAAATACAACCCGAGCCCTGACATAGCCGCACACCAGACGAGCACTCTGAAGGCCCGAGAAAGTTGAGAGCGCGGAACCATGGCGTTTGCCGTTGATATGACCGAGTGGGGCCGTTCAGCCCACAATAGGCGGATATGAACGGGTCACCAAGTAACTGGTAATGTCCGCTAACCACCCATAGCTGACAGCAGGAATGTCCGCTCTCCAGCCATAGCTGCCCGCCACCGATGTCGCCTCGACCTAATCCTCCTGCGCCAGCGGGTGGTGGCGGTGGACGACTTCGGTGAGGCGGTCGGTGGCGACGTGGGTGTAGATCTGGGTCGTGGCGATATCGGCATGGCCCAGCAGGGTCTGGACGACGCGCAGGTCGGCTCCGCCTTCCAGCAGATGGGTGGCGAAGGCGTGGCGCAGGACGTGGGGGCTGACCCGGCCCGGGTCGATCCCGGCCGTGATCGCCGCCTGGTCGAGCAGCTGGGCGAACCGCCGGGGCGTCAGATGGCCGGATGTGCCCGAGGAGGGAAACAGCCAGGGGCTCTCGGGGGCCCTGGGTTTGCGCCCTGCGTCGCGAAGGGTCAGCCAGGCCTTCACGGCATCCCGGGCCGAGGTGTTCAGCGGGGCCAGCCGTTCCTTGCCGCCCTTGCCCCGCACGATCAGCCAGGCCGGATCGCGCCGCACGGCCTCGACCTTCAGTGCCAGAAGCTCCGACACCCGCAGACCGGACGCATAGGCCAGTTCGGTCAGGGCGATCAGCCGGATACCCGCCTGACCGTCCAGCGCCGCTGTCGCCGTCAGCAGCCGTTCGACCTCGTCGCGTGACAGGGTCCTGGGCAGGGTACGGCCCTGTTTCGGGGCATCCAGCCGGCGCGACGGATCGTCGGTGCGCCAGCCCTCGCCCAGGGCAAACCGGTAGAACTGACGCACGGCCGAGCGGCGGCGCGCGGCTGTGGCGGCGGACAGGCCGCGGGTCGAAAGCGAGGCATACCAGGCCTCGATCCCGGCCTCGTCAGCCTGCATCAGCCCCCCGTCGCCGAGCCCGCCCTCGGCATCCGCCAGATCGCGGGCATAGGCGCTGAGGGTGTGGGGCGAGGCATCGCGCTCGACCGCCATCATTTCCAGAAAGGCCTCGACCTGCGGGTTCATCGCCCGATCGCCCTCTGGCCATGCGAGGGGCTTGGTGTAGAGGTTGCGACGATCATGCCTGCTACGCTCGACTCCTTGCCCGCAACTGCACCCGATA
>QBLX01000002.1:65619-66340 GCA_003241825.1 Alphaproteobacteria bacterium | reverse complement strand
ATATCGGGCCGATTCCCTATCCGGAGCGCACCATAGCGCTGGTCGGGCTGATGGGCGTGGGCAAATCGACGGTCGGGCGGCGGCTGGCTGCGCGGCTGGGCCTGCCTTTCCATGACGGCGACGAGGTCATCGAGGAAGCCGCAGGGATGAGCGTGTCCGACATCTTCTCGGAACTGGGCGAGGCCGAGTTCCGGGCGGGCGAGGCGCGGGTCATGCGCCGCCTGCTGGAAGCCCCGCGGATGGTGCTGGCGACAGGCGGGGGCGCCGTCCTGAACGTCGAGACGCGCGACCTGCTGAAGACCCGTGCGACCACCGTCTGGCTCAAGGCCGATCTGGCGGTCGTGGCCGCACGGGTGCAGCGGCGCGATACCCGGCCCCTGCTGCGCGGCAAGGACCCGCTGCAGGCGCTGAGCGCCATGGCCGAGGTGCGCTACCCTATCTATGCCACGGCGGATGTGACGGTCGAGGTCGGTGTGGGCGCACATGCCCAGTCGGTCGAGGCCATCATGGCCGGCCTCACAGCCTTCTGGGCCCGCCATTCAGGGGAAGCACAATGACCACGGTTGCGGTCGGGGGCGAGGGCTTCGCCGCCTATGACGTGGTCGTCGAACGCGGCCTGCTGGGGCAGGCGGGGGCTCGCATCGCCCCGTTCGCCCGCGGTCGCACAGTCATCGTCAGCGACGAGACCGCGGCCGCCATCCACGGTCCCGCACTGACGGCA
>QBLX01000002.1:64367-65609 GCA_003241825.1 Alphaproteobacteria bacterium | reverse complement strand
GACGGCATCGCTGGAAGCGGCGGGCATTCGCACGGCCATGGCGACGGTCCCGGCAGGCGAGGCGTCCAAGTCCTTTGCCGAACTGGAACGGCTGATGGACCGGCTGCTGGCCGAGGGGCTGGACCGCAAGGGCGTGATCATCGCCCTGGGCGGCGGCGTCGTCGGCGATCTGGCGGGTCTGGCGGCAGCGCTCTACATGCGCGGCATCGACTTCGTGCAGGTGCCCACGACCCTTCTGGCCCAGGTCGATTCCTCGGTCGGGGGCAAGACCGCGATCGACACGCCGCGCGGCAAGAATCTGGTCGGGGCCTTCCATCAGCCGCGCCTCGTCCTCGCCGACATCGATGTGCTGGCGACCCTGCCGCCGCTCCAGTTGCGCTCCGGCTGGGCCGAGGTCCTGAAGCACGGGCTGATCTGCGATCCGGACTTCTTCGACTGGCTGGCCGGCGCGGGGGCTCTCGGAGCCTCGGGGGATCCGGCGGCACTGGAGCGGGCGGTCGTCCGTTCGGTCGAGATCAAGTCGGCCATCGTCTCCGAGGACGAGAAGGAAGCCGGGCGACGGGCCCTGCTGAATCTCGGTCACACCTTCGGCCACGCCATCGAGGCGGAACTGGGCTTCGAGGAAGCCGCCCTTGCCCATGGCGAGGCTGTGGCGCTGGGCTGTGCCATGGCCTTCCGCTACTCGGCCTCACAGGGGCTGTGTCCGCCCGCCGATGTGGCGCGGGTCGAGGCCGTGATCGCGGCCGCCGGCCTGCCGACCCGACTGGAACAGGCGGGCCGTTTCGATGCCCGTGCCCTGCTGGGGCGAATGGCCGGTGACAAGAAGGCCGAGGGCGGGGCCCTGACCCTGATCCTGGCCCGACGGATCGGCGATGCCTTCGTGGCGCGCAATGTCGATCCCGGGGTGGTCACCGACTTCCTGAGGTCCGAGGGCGCTGCGTGAAGATCGGCCTGACGCCACTCGAGAACGAGATCGTCCGGCTCGAACCCTATGCCGATGCCATCCGGGACGACCTGCGCGAGGCTCTGGACGTCGACCCCGACAGCTGGGCCCTGCTGGTCGGATCGGCCTTTGGACCGGCCTTCGACGTCTGGTGGGCCAGCTGGACCGGCCAGCAGGCAGACGGACAGGCGACCTGTTTCGCAGTCCGCGACCAGGCGACCGGCCGGATCGTGGGCACGACGGCCCTGTTCGAGTTTCAGCCCAAGCACCGCCGGCTGGAGCTTGGTGCCACCTTCTAT
>QBLX01000002.1:59336-64357 GCA_003241825.1 Alphaproteobacteria bacterium | reverse complement strand
CGCATCAATCCCGCCTGCAAACGGCTGTTGCTGGGTCATGCCTTTGACGCCGGTGCCCTGCGTGTCGAGATCCTGACCGATGCCCTGAACCTTCGCAGCCGCGCCGCGATCGCCAGACTGGGAGGAGTGGAGGAGGGCACATTGCGATCGCACAAGATCACCCACACCGGCCGGCTGCGCGACACGGTCCTGTTCTCGATCCTTCCGGCCGAATGGCCATCCGTGCGTGACCGGCTGGACACCCGGCTGGCAGCGGCGACGACCTGAACGCTTGCTCCCGGCGCGCGGATGGGGCTTGCTTGGCCGATGAAGCTTCTCCTCGGCATGGTTGGTCTGATGCTCGCCCTGGTCGCGGGCCCAGCCCGTGCGCAGGCCTGCCAGACCTCGGGCGACGCCTGGGCGGGGCCCGCCTTTGCCAATGCGATCTCGATCTATTCGCTGGAATGGACCCCGTTCGGGTCCACCGAGTCCGGCTGGGAGACCTATCTGCCGCTGATCCAGAAGGAGATCGGCACTGACTGTCCACCCTCGAGTCAGGATTTCGCAGCGGCCCTCGCGGCGTTCCAGGGGCGTTATGCCCAGGTGCCGACCGGACAGTTCGATCAGCCGACCTTCCAGGTGTTTCGAGGGCTTTGGCAGGAGCGACGCTCCTTCGTGATGGCCCGGCTGCGGGATGAATGCCCCGAACCGCCGCCCCTTCGCGACCTGGGCTATCTGGAGGCACCGGAGGAACATGCCGACCGTCTGACCCGGCTGCTCAGGCGCGATGTGCTGGATGCCTATCGCCGAATGGTCGCGGCCGCGCGGGCCGAAGTGCCTGCGGTCGCCGCCGACCCCGAACTGCTGCAGATCTTTTCCGGTTTCCGGGACCCCGAGGCCGACGCGGCCCGGTGCGCGGCCCAGGGCAATTGCGACGGCTTGCGGCGGGCCGTCTGCTCGCCCCACCGCACGGGCACGGCCGTCGATCTGTACGTCGGCCAGGCTCCCGGCCTGGGTGTCGACAACACCAGCTTCGCCAGTCGACGCCATATGGCCCAGGGACCGACCTACCGCTGGCTGGTCGCCAATGCCGGACGGTTCGGCTTCGTGCCCTATGTGTTCGAGCCCTGGCACTGGGAATGGGTCGGGCCGTGAGTTTCCGGACGGCGATCCGGGGCCTTACCCCCGGAGAACAGGCATTGGCCGTCGATGTTTTCGGTCAGGCTGTCCGGCTGCAGACCGTGCGCTTCCTGAAAAGTCCCTGGCCCTTTGACCGGGCATTTGTTGCAGGGCGCTGGTTCGGTCGCGACTGGATTGTCTGGCCGGGCAGGGGGTTGCCCACCGACTTCACGACCGCGCCTCTGGCGGTCCAGGCGGTCTTCATCCACGAGATGGTGCATGTCTGGCAGGCCCAGACCGGGGTCAATCTTCTGGCCGCCAAGCTGCGGGCCGGGGACAGTGCGGCGGCCTATCGATATCCCACCGATGACGGCTGTGACTGGTGCCGGCTGAACATCGAACAGCAGGCGATGATGGTCGAACACCGCTTTCGACTGTCGCGCGGCGGAGCGGTTCCTGCCGGCGCGCGTTTCTATGCTGACCGGCTGCCGTTTCGCCCTTGAAGTCTGACTGTCCGCGTCCCATTTGGCACTATGACTGTTGCGGTTGGTCCGCCGGTCCCGGTTCGCGTTCAGACAAGGAGACATTCATGGCCAGAGTTCTGGTTCTCTATCATTCGACCTACGGACATATCGAAACGATGGCGGGTGCTGTCGCCGATGGAGCCGCCAGCGTCGAGGGCGTCACCGTCGACATCAAACGTGTGCCCGAGACGGTCCCCGAGGCGCTCGCGAGGTCCTCGGGTTACAAGCTGGACCAGGCCGCGCCGATCGCCACCGTCGACGATCTGCCAAACTATGATGCCATCATCGTCGGTGCCGGGACGCGGTTCGGCACCTTCGCCTCCCAGATGCAGGCGTTCTGGGACACCACGGGCGGTCTCTGGTCCCAGGGCAAGCTTGTCGGCAAGGTCGGGGGCGCGTTCACCTCGACGGCAACACAACATGGCGGTCAGGAAACGACCCTGACCGGGTTCCACAAGACGCTGCTGCACCACGGGCTGGTTGTCGTCGGCCTGCCCTACGCCTTTCAGGGCCAGATGCACATGGACGAGATCACGGGCGGCAGTCCCTACGGTGCGACGACCCTGACCAGGGGCGACGGATCGCGTCAGCCCAGCGCGAACGAGCTGGACGGGGCCCGCTTCCAGGGCCGGCACATCGCCGGGATCGCCAGGAAGCTGCACGGCTGACGGGGGGACGGGGGCTGCGACCGCGCAACCCCCGTCTCTCTCCGCGATCAGGACCTCAGAAGCGGCGGCGACGACGGTTCGGCGTCAGGCTGTCCAGGGCCCAGGCTCCCGGACCCGCAAAGCTCAGATACAGGAAGACGAAACAGTACAGCACGGCCAGTTCGCCGCCATTGACCAGCGGATACAGGCTTGAGGCCGCGTGGAACTGGAAATAGGCCACGGCCATCATGCCGGACAGTACGAAGGCCACCGGACGGGTGAACAGGCCGAGCACGATCAGCACGCCCCCGACCAGTTCCAGCACACCGCCGACGCCCATCTGGCTCATCAGTTCGAAAGGGCCGCTTGCCGCTTGCGGGAAGCTGAAGATCTTCTGCGTACCGTGCTGGACGAACATCAGACCGGCGACGATCCGCAGGAGAGACAGCACTTTCGAGGCATGGGGAGCGAGGAAATCCATCATCGTGTCCCTGGATCAGCCGGCCTTGCTGTCGGCCTCGGCCATGGTCTGGATTGTGACATAGTCGGTCTTGCCCGTGCCCAGGACCGGCAACTCTCCAACGACGATCACCTTTTTGGGGACGGCGAGCTCGGGTGCACCATGATCTCTCGCCCATGTGCTCAGATCGCTGCTCTGGGCATTTGGCCGGTCGGTCATCAGCACCAGCTTCTCGCCCTTTCGCGTGTCCGCAATGGCCACGACAGCATGGCGGTATTCAGGCCACACAGTGGACACCAGGCCCTCCACGGCGCTCAGCGAGACCATCTCGCCACCGATCTTGGCGAAGCGCTTCACCCGACCCAGGATGGTGATGTAGTCCTCGTCATCGATCTCCACGATATCACCGGTGTCGTGCCAGCCCCCTTCGAGCGGCTGGACCTCCTGAGGATCGTTGGGGTCGATATAGCCGGCCATCACATTTGGCCCGCGCAGGAACAGACGGCCGCCACGGTCGATCCCCTCGACGGCTTCGAGGCGGGTCTCCATGCCGGGCATCAGCTGTCCCACACTGCCGGGACGGTTGCGGTCCGGATGATTCACCGCGACCACGGGCGCGGCCTCGGTTGCGCCATACCCCTCGAGAAGCTTCACGCCCCCGAATTTGGTGTTGAACAGATGATGGGTCTCGTCGCGCACCCGCTCGGCACCGGCCACGACGAATTTGACCGTCGCGAAATCGTCGGGCCCGGCGACACGCGCCCACTGGTTCAGGAATGTGTCGGTGGCAAACAGGAGTGAGGCATTCACCTCTCCCAGCAAGGCCGTGATCTGTTTGGCGTGCAGGGGTGACGGATACTGGAACGACTTCAGACCCGACAGGATCGGCAGCAGCGCACCGCCTGTCAGCCCGAAGCAGTGGAAGGTCGGCAGGGGATTGAACATGACCCATTCCGGGTCCAGCGGGACATGGGTCGAGATCTGGCGGCAGTTGGTGATCAGGTTCTTCTGCGTCAGGACCACGCCCTTGGGTGCGCCGAAACTGCCCGAGGTGAACAGGATCACGCCGGGATCGCTCGACTTCGTCGCCGTGCGAAAGCGCTTCGGCATCATCCCGCCCATCAGGCCAAACAGTTTGTCCGAGACGCCGATGGTGTTGCGCACGTCGTCCAGCCAGGTGACCTCGGCCACCGTGGCAAGATCGTCCATCAGGTCGTCGAGCTTGGCCTGGTCGATGAAGCGCTTGGCAGACAGGATGCGTTTCAGGCCTGACGCCTTGATCGCGGCCTTCAGGTTCAGCTGACCCGAGGTGAAATTCAGCATCACCGGCACGCGTCCGAAGGCATGCAGGGCGAAGAACACGACCACCACGCCCATGGAAGAGGGCAGCAGGATGCCGACGCGTTCACCCGGCTGGGTCATCGCCGCAATCTTGCGACCAAGCACCAGCGCCGCGCGGATCAGCCCGGTGTAGGTGAGTGGTTTGCGATCCTGGTCCTCCAGGATCTCCTTGTCGCCGAAGCGATCACGCGCATTGACGAGGGCGTCGAAGAGCGACTCCTCGCCGGCCTTGGGATCGAGAGCAGGCCGCAACTGTCGTCTCCTCCGGGGCGTTTCGCTGCCCCCTGTTTTTTAGCGAAGGGCAACCTAGTGCCCGTGAGATCGATTGAAAAGATGCGTTACGTAGCGTGAAGCCAGCTGCGGCATTCGGTACGACGCGAAGCAGCGTCGCTGTTGGCATCCCGCGCCTGCCATGCCGGTCCGGCCGTTTGCTTGCCCCGCCTTGCCTTCCGCACCCGGAAAGACGACATAGCGAACTACCATGGTCACCCTGATCGATACCCTCACACGGACGCCTGCCGAGCTGCGTCACCCGGAAAAACAGAACCGGCCCGAGACGGCCGTTCTGCGCAAACCGGACTGGCTTCGGGTCAAGGCTCCGGGATCGGGCCAGTACAACGCCACAAAGGAGATCGTGCGGTCCAAGGGGCTGGTCACCGTCTGCGAAGAGGCGGCCTGTCCGAACATCGGCGAGTGCTGGAGCCAGAAGCACGCCACCCTGATGATCATGGGCGACACCTGCACGCGGGCCTGTGCCTTCTGCAATGTGAAGACCGGTCTGCCCGAGGCCCTGGATCCCGAGGAACCGGGCAAGGTCGGTCTTGCGGTCGCGCAGCTGGGTCTGAACCATGTGGTCATCACCTCGGTCGATCGCGACGACGTCGCCGATGGTGGCGCGGCCCATTTCGCCGAGGTCGTGCGCCGGATCCGTCTGCAGGCTCCCCGCACCAC
>QBLX01000002.1:56276-59326 GCA_003241825.1 Alphaproteobacteria bacterium | reverse complement strand
GCCGAGGTCATGATCGATGCCCGACCCGACGTCTTCAATCACAACCTTGAAACCGTGCCGCGGCTTTATCTGAAGATCCGCCCCGGTGCCCGCTACTTCCACTCCCTGCGCCTGCTCCAGCAGGTCAAGGAGCGCGACCCCAACCAGTTCACCAAGTCCGGCATCATGGTCGGCCTGGGCGAGACCAAGGAAGAGGTCATGCAGGTGATGGACGACATGCGCTCGGCCGGCGTCGATTTCATCACGATCGGCCAGTACCTTCAGCCCACGCGCAAACACGCCGCCATCGATCGCTTCGTCACGCCCGAGGAGTTCAAGGCCTATGAGGCGATCGCCCGGGCCAAGGGCTTCCTGATGGTCTCGTCCTCGCCCCTGACCCGCAGTTCGCACCATGCAGGCGACGATTTTGCGCGGTTGAAGGCGGCGCGTCTGGCCCAGACCGGACGCTGATCCCGACTTGGCCGTCCACCGCGTCACCCGCGTCCTGCCCTATACACCGGAACAGCTCGCAACGCTGGTCGCCGATATCGAGTCCTACCCGCGCTTCGTGCCCTGGGTGACCTCCATGCGCGTCTGGAATGCGCGTCCCGAGGCAGACGGGGTCGACCTGACGGATGCCGAGGCCCAGGTGGGCTTTTCGTTCCTGAAGGAGCGGTTCTCGACCTGGGTCCGTCACGACCGCAACAGTCCGACGGTCGAGGTCGGCCTCATACGGGGGCCCTTCAAGCATCTGAAGACCCGCTGGGAGTTCTTCCCCGATCCCGCCGGGACCCGTCTCGAGTTCATGATCGACTTCGCCTTCCGGTCGCGCCTGCTGGACGGCATGCTGCACGCCAATTTCGACCGGGCCGTCGGGTCCCTGATCCGCTGCTTCGAGACCGAAGCGGCGAGGCGCTACGGAAGGCCCTGAGATGGTTTCGCCCTTCGACTTCGATGCGACGGTCGTGGGGGCGGGGGCCGTCGGTCTCGCCTGCGGGCGGGCGCTGACGAAGCGGGGCCTGACCGTCCTGGTTCTCGAAAAGGAGCCGGCGATCGGCCAGGGCGTGTCCTCGCGCAACTCCGAGGTCATCCATGGCGGTCTCTATTATCCGACCGGCTCGCTCAAGGCCCGGTTCTGTGTCGAGGGACGCCGGGCCCTGTATTCCTATCTCGAGAGCCGCAAGATCGACTTCGACCGCTGCGGCAAGCTGGTGGTCGCCTCGGTGCCCGAGGACCTCGAGCGGCTGGATGCCATCCTCGACCAGGCCCGTGCCAACGATGTCGAGGAGATGCAGCGACTGACCCGCGACCAGGTCCTCGCACTGGAGCCGCAACTGAAGGCCGAAGGCGCGCTCCTGTCGCCCCGGAGCGGGGTCTTCGACAGCCACGGCTACATGCTGGCCCTGCAGGGCGAGATCGAGGACGGCGGCGGGGCCGTCGTGGTCTCCACCCCGTTCGAACGCGCCGAATCCTTGCCGGGCGGGGGCTTCAGGATCACCGCTGGCAGTCCCGACGGCACGGGGCCGACGACCCTGACCACCCGTCTGCTGGTCACGGCCCCGGGTCTGGGCGCCCAGGCCGTAGCCGCCCGGATCGACGGTTTCCCGGCAGACGGCATCCCGACCGGGCATTTCGGCAAGGGCGTCTATTTCAGGCTGACGGGCAAGGCCCCCTTCAAGCGGCTGATCTATCCGCCGCCCATCCCGGGCGCACTCGGCACCCACTACCGCCGCGATCTGGGCGGGCAGGCGGTGTTTGGCCCGGACCTCAGCTTTGTCGACACCGAGGACTATTCCGTCGACCCCGCCAAGGCCCGGGAGTTCGCGGCCTATATCCGGCGCTTCTGGCCCGGCCTGCCCGACGGTGCGCTCACCCCCGACTATGCGGGCATCCGGCCCAAGCTGCACGGGCCGGGCGAACCCCAGCCCGACTTCCGTCTCGACGGCCCCGGCACCCACGGCATCGCCGGCCTGATGGCCCTGTTCGGGATCGAGAGCCCCGGCCTGACCAGTTCCCTGGCCATCGGCGAGGCGGTGGCGGATGCCCTGCTGGTGGACGCGGCATGATCCTGCAGACCGATCGTCTGATTCTTCGCCATGCCCGGCCCGCCGATCTGGAAGACCTGCATGCGGTCCTGTCAGATCCGGTGGCCATGCGGTGGTGGGCCACGGTGCCGCACGAGACCCGCGAGGAGACCGAGACCTGGCTGTCCGGCATGATCGCCGGAAACGCCACCGGATCGGTCGATTTCGTGATCGAGCGGGACGGGGTCGTGATCGGCAAGGCCGGCTGCTGGCGCCTGCCGGACATCGGCTACATCCTGCATCGCGACCACTGGGGCCAGGGACTGGCCGTCGAGGCCGTCACGGCGACAATCGACACGGTCCTTGATGTCACGGCAGTCGAGACCCTGACGGCCGACGTCGATCCCGCAAATACCGCCTCGATTCGGCTGCTGGAGCGGCTTGGCTTCCACCGCACCGGCTTTGCAGAGCGGACCTGGCACATCGGCGGCGAGTGGAAGGACAGTGTTTACTTCGCCTTGTCCCGTGCCGACTGGGCCTTGCGCCAACGGGCTTGAAATGCCCGCCACCTTCATGCATAAGCCGCCGCTCGCTGGCGGCTCTTGAGAGGGCCGCCGCATTCGTTTTTCGCGCTGTCCTTCGGCGCTGACCTTTGAGATTGAGACGGACATGGCTGTTCCGAAGCGCAAAGTATCACCCTCGCGTCGCAACATGCGCCGCGCCCATGACGCCCTCGGCGCCAATGCCTACACCGAGGACAAGGACACGGGCGAGCTGCGCCGTTCGCACCACATCGACCTGAAGACCGGCACCTATCGCGGCCGTCAGGTCCTGACGCCCAAGGAAGACTAGGCCTCTTTGCCTTTCCGGCCGCCGGAGTGCGCTGGCCGGGCATGAAGCCCACGACCTGATCACGCCGCGCGATAGCCTCGCGCGGCGTTTTCGTGCGTAATGGCGATATGTTTTCACCGTTCGAGGAGATCGATGATGGTTCGTAATGTCCGCACGGCGGGTCTGGTGACCCTGATGCTTGCCACGGCCCTTGTC
>QBLX01000002.1:54935-56266 GCA_003241825.1 Alphaproteobacteria bacterium | reverse complement strand
GCCAGCGAACGCGCCCGCCGGTCCGGCCTCGGCCGAGATTCCGGCCGCAGCCGCAGCGACCCCGGCGACGCCGCTGATCCTGACAGCCCAGGGCTGGGGCCCGCTCGGCATCGGCATGACAAAGGGCCGGGTCATCGAGGCCCTCGGCGCGGCCGCCGCCCCCGCTGCCATCTCCGTCGTCCCCGCTACAGCCACCGACGGTGCCCCCGTGACTGCGGCTGCCCCGCCTGTCGCTGCAGCCCCCGAGGCGGGCATCTGCGAGCAGTTCCGTCCCGAGCGTGCACCTGCCGGCACACTGGTGATGATCGAGAACGGCAGTCTGAGCCGGATCTCCCTGATCGAGGGCTCCACCCTGAAGACCGAGCGTGGCTTCGGCGTCGGCTCCACCGCCGCCGAGATCAAGGCCGCATACGGTGGCGCCGTGGTGTCCCAGCCCCACAAGTACGAACCCGCTCCGGCCGAGGACCTGTACGTCTGGGCGAACGGTGGCTCGACCGCTGTCGTTCAGGATCCCGACGCCCGGGGCATCCGCTATGAGGTCGGCACCGACGGCAAGGTCAGGGCCGTCCATGCCGGCGGGCCCTCGATCCAGCTCGCCGAGGGCTGTTCCTAGGCCAGCAGGCGCTCGATGGCGGGGATCAGATCGGCAAACCGGTCGATCGTCACGTCCCCGCCCAGCTCATCCGGTGGCAGATCGCCATAGCCGAAACTGCAGACGACGCAGGGGATGCCGGCGTTGCGGGCCGTCCCGGTATCGGTGGAGGCGTCTCCGACCATGATGGCCCGCGCCGGATCGCCCCCGGCCAGCTGCACGGCCTCGATGACATGGGCCCCGTCCGGCTTGCGCGCCGAAACCCGGTCAGGCCCGGCGACCACAGCGAAATGGCGGTCGAGAGCCAGCTTGCCGATCAGAGTCTCCGACAGATCGGTCCGCTTGTTGGTCGCCACGCACAGGATGGCCCCGCGCGCTGACAGGGCGTCCAGTGTCTCGACCACGTCCTCGAACGGTCGGGTCAGGTGGTCGATATGCGTCACATAGTCGGCGATGAAGTCGTCGAACAGCTCTGGCCGGGCTGCCTCGTCCCAGGTCGCGCCCGCCTCGGCAAAGCCGTGCCTGAGCAGGGCCCTGGCACCATGCCCCACCAGATGCCGGGCCGATGACAGGGGAACGGGTGCAAATCCCTCGATCGCGAGCATCCGGTTCAGCGTCCCGATCAGGTCCGGAGCCGAATCGACGAGGGTCCCGTCGAGGTCGAAGGCGATGGTCACGCCGGTCAGGTCATTCATGGCGTCATCCCGAGGCTCGCGAAGGCCCGCCCTTTGAGCTAGAT
>QBLX01000002.1:54070-54925 GCA_003241825.1 Alphaproteobacteria bacterium | reverse complement strand
GCTAGATCGCTGACGACGACAAGCCGTCGGGGACCGATCTGACATGACGCCAAACGCCGCGCCGCGCGCAGCCATCATTCTTGCCGCCGGCCAGGGCACCCGCATGAAGTCGTCCCTGCCCAAGGTCCTGCACCCGGTCGGCCACAGGGCCATGCTGGATCACGCCATCGACGCGGCGCAGGCGCTCGGCTGCGAGCGAATCGTTGTGGTCGTGGGCACTCATTCGCCCCAGGTCCGCGACCACGTCGCGGCCCGGCTGGGCGAGGCCGCGATCGCGGTCCAGGACCCGCCCCTTGGCACCGGGCACGCCGTCCGCGCCGCTGAATCCGCCCTGGCCGGGTTCGAGGGCGATGTGGTGGTCACCTATGGCGACGTGCCGCTGCTCAAGGCTTCGGACATCGCGCCGGTCTTTGGTGGACAGGGCGTGACGGTCATCGGCTTCGAGGCGCGCGACCCCGGTGCCTATGGGCGGCTGGTCATGGACGGCGACACCCTTTCAGCCATCACCGAGGCCAGGGAAGCCTCGGCGGCGGTTCTGGCCATCACGACCTGCAATTCGGGCGTCATGGCCGCGCCTGCTGGGCTGCTGTTCTCCCTGCTGGCCGAGGTGACCAATACCAATGCCAAGGGCGAATACTATCTGACGGATGTCGTCGAACTGGCCCGCAAGCGCGGTGCACCGACCCGCGCCGTCATGGCGGACGAGGACGCCGTCATGGGCGTCAACGCCCAGGCCGAACTGGCCCAGGCCGAGGCTCTTTTCCAGGCGGTGCAGCGTGACGCCTTCATGGCGGCTGGTGTGACCATGAGCGCGCCCGACACCGTGCATTTCGCGTGGGACACCCGGGTCGGGGC
>QBLX01000002.1:48950-54060 GCA_003241825.1 Alphaproteobacteria bacterium | reverse complement strand
GGACGGTGATCGAGCCCTTCGTTGTCTTCGGACCCGGGGCCCGCGTGGCCGAGGGCGCCCGCATTCGCAGCTTCAGCCATATCGAGGGGGCGTCCGTCGCCACCGGGGCCGAGGTCGGTCCCTATGCCCGGCTGCGTCCCGGCGCGACCCTGGGCGAGGGGGCCAAGGTTGGCAATTTCGTCGAGGTCAAGAACGTCACCATGGCAGCCGGCGCCAAGGCCAATCACCTAAGCTATCTGGGTGACGGTTCGGTGGGCGAGGGCGCAAACATCGGCGCGGGCACGATTTTCTGCAACTACGACGGCTTCAGCAAGGCGCGGACCGAGGTCGGCGCAGGGGCCTTCGTCGGCTCCAACTCGGCGCTTGTGGCCCCGGTCAGCATCGGGGCAGGCGCGATCATCGGCTCAGGCTCTGTGATCGTCGAGGATGTCCCTGCTGACGCCCTTGCGCTGGGCCGCGGGCGTCAGATCAACAAGCCGGGGGCAGGGGCGGCCTTCCGCGACAAGGCAAGGGCGAAGAAAAAGACATGAGCGACGCGCAGAAACGTCTCGCCGGTGAAGCGGCCGCCCTGCGCGTCGAGGCCGGGATGGTGGTCGGCCTTGGCACGGGGTCCACGGCCGCCTGGTTCGTCAAGGCTCTGGCCGGACGCAACCTTGCGGGCCTCCGCTGCGTCCCGACGTCGGAGAAGACGGCCGATCTGGCGCGCGAGCTTGGACTGCAGCTTTCGACCCTCGATGACACGCCGCGCATCGACCTGACCGTCGACGGTGCCGACGAGGTCGGACCCGGCCTGGCCCTCATCAAGGGCGGGGGGGCTGCCCTTCTGCGCGAGAAACTGGTGTGGGAGGCGTCCAGCCGCTGCATCGTCATCGCCGATGCCGCCAAGGTCGTGCCGGTTCTGGGGGCCTTTGCCCTGCCGATCGAGGTTGTGGCCTTTGGTCACAAGACCACGGCCAATCGCATCGCTGACGTGCTGATGGACCACGATATCGGCATGCCCGCGCGGCTTCGTCAGGCCGACCGGGGTGTCGTCAGGACCGATGGCGGCAATGTCATCTATGACGCCCTGTGTCAGGCCATCCATGACCCGGTGCGACTGGCCGACGATCTCAAGCTGATCACCGGCGTCGTCGAGCACGGCCTGTTCCTCGATCTTGCGGACGAGGCCATCATCGGAACCGACACCGGAGTGCAGGCAATTCTTCCCTGACCTTGCCTTGGCGGACCGGGCTTCCCAACTGCTGGCATCAGGACGGCATGCGACGGTAATTTTCGCAGGCATCATCCTGACGTCCGGGCCTGATTCCAGACAATCCAGACGATCCAGACAATCGCCGCGATCGAGACGATCAAGACGATCAAGACTGTTTTTTCAGTCAGTGACCGGAGGCCCCGATGACGACCTATGATTATGATCTCTTCGTCATTGGCGCTGGCTCTGGCGGTGTCAGGGCGGCCAGGCTGACCGCCCTGGGCGGCAAGCGGGTCGGGATCGCCGAGGAACATCGTGTCGGCGGCACCTGCGTGATCCGGGGCTGTGTGCCCAAGAAATTCATGGTCATGGCCTCCGACTTCGCCCACCAGTTCGAGACCGCCGAAGGCTATGGCTGGTCCGTCGAGGCCTCCTTCGACTGGGCGAAATTCATGGAGAGCAAGGACGTCGAGATCGCCCGCCTGTCGGGCATCTATGCCGCCAACCTCGGCAAGGCCGGTGTCGACCTGATCCATGGCCGCGCGGTGCTCAAGGATGCCCACACCGTCGAGATCCTCGGCAAGGACCAGACCATCACCGCCGGGAAGATCCTGGTGGCGACAGGCGGCCGCCCCTGGATGCCGGAGGGTCTGCCGGGCATCGAGCACGCGATCACCTCCGAGGAAGCCTTCCACCTGCCGGAATTGCCCAAACGCATCCTCATCGCGGGCGGCGGCTATATCGCGGTCGAGTTCGCCGGCATCTTTGCGGGTCTGGGTGTCGAGACGACCCTGATCTATCGCGGTCCCAACATCCTGCGCGGCTTTGACGACGATGTCCGGGCCCATCTGGCCGGAGAGATCGAGAAGCGTGGCATCAAGGTCATCCTGGGCTGCCAGCATACGTCGATCGAGAAGACGGAGACCGGTCTGGTGAATCGTCTGGAGAGCGGCCACGACATCGAGACGGACGTCGTGATGTTCGCCACGGGCCGCGTCCCGCATGTCCGTTCGCTCGGGCTGGAAGCCGCCGGCGTCGAGCTGAACGACAAGGGTGCGATCAAGGTCGATACCCTCTCGAGGACCACGGCAGACAACATCTGGGCCATCGGGGATGTGACCGACCGGATGAACCTGACTCCGGTCGCGATCCGTGAAGCCGTGGCCTTCCACGAGACGGTCTATCGCAACAATCCCCAGCATTTCGACTACGAAGCCGTGGCGACGGCCGTCTTCAGCCAGCCTCCGGTCGGCATCGTCGGCCTGTCGGAAGGCGAAGCCCGGCGGACCTGTTCAAAGGGTATCGATGTCTATGTGACCCGGTTCCGGCCGATGAAATATGCCTTCACGGGGTCGGACGAGCGGGTGCTGATGAAGCTGGTGGTGGATCAGGAGAGCCAGCGCGTCGTCGGCGTCCATATCGTCGGGCCGGAAGCTCCGGAAATGATCCAGCTGGCGGCCATCGCCGTGAAGGCCGGCCTCACCAAGGCCCAGTGGGACGCCACCTGTGCGGTTCACCCGACCATGGCCGAGGAACTGGTGACGCTGAAGGAGAAGCAGACGTCATCAAGCGGCGCTGTGTGATCCGCTATCGGACCTCGATTATAGCCACGCCTTCTGCGAGGCGGGTGGAGATCCCGAGCCACGCCCGTACGAAATGGTCGATCTGTGGCTGACGCCTCATGTTTCCCGTTCGAAGCCAGATGATGGAGGGGCGTGGGGTCCGGCTGATGGCCCAGTGAGCGAAGTCACTGTCCTTGGTTATGACAACCGATCCGGTCCGCAGGGCTTCATCCCAGATCGAGGCGTCCGGGGCATCGCGCAGCCCAATCTGGCGAACGTGGACGGCGTCGTATCCCCGACCGCTGAGCCAGGACGAAATCTCGATCGGCAGATGTGCGTCGACGATGAACCTCAAGCAGTCACAATCTCGCTGCTTGTCATCAAGGCGGTAGCGTAGGCGAGGCAGGCCCGGATATCTTCCATGTCGAGGTCAGGAAAGGCCAAAAGAACATCTTCCGGCGGATCGCCGGCGGCCATCATGCCCAGCACATCCTGTACACGATAGCGCATGCCCCGAATGCTCGGCTTGCCAAAGTTCTGCTCGGGATTGATCGTGATGCGAGAAAGCAGCGGGTCCATGACCAAACATTACCACAGCGCCTCAAACGCCGCACTTTCATTGTCTCAGTCGCTTCGAACGCCTATTCTAGCGACATGAACACGCGCTGGACCCCCGAAAGCTGGAGAAACAAGCCTGTCGTGCATATGCCGACAGACTATCCGGACGCCGTTGCCCTCACTGCAGTCGAGGACGAACTGCGGGCCCTGCCGCCGCTCGTCTTTGCCGGCGAGGCCCGGCGCCTGACGTCCAAGCTGGCCCAGGTCGAGGCCGGCGACGCCTTCCTGCTGCAGGGCGGAGACTGTGCCGAAAGCTTCAAGGAGTTCTCGACCGACAACATTCGCGATACCTTCCGGCTGATCCTCCAGATGGCCGTGGTCCTGACCTTTGCGGGCCGCAAGCCGGTGGTGAAGGTCGGACGGATCGCCGGGCAGTTCGCCAAGCCGCGGTCCTCCGGGATCGAGGAAATCGACGGCGTCACCCTGCCGAGCTATCGCGGCGACAACATCAATGGCTCGGCCTTCACGACCGAGGAGCGGGTGCCCGATCCCCAGCGCCTGCTGCGGGCCTACAACCAGTCGGCCTCGACCCTGAACCTGCTGCGGGCTTTTGCCGGCGGCGGCTATGCCGATCTCTACAACATCCATCGCTGGACCCTCGGGTTTGCGGATAACGGGGCAGGGGCCCAGTACCGCGAACTGGCCGAGAAGATCACCGAAGCCCTCGCCTTCATGGAAGCGGTCGGCGTCACGCCCGAGACCCACCCCGATCTGAGCCGCGTCGAGGTCTTCACCTCGCACGAGGCCCTGCTTCTGAATGTCGAGAGCGCTCTGACGCGTCTGGATGGCGGCTCCGGCGAATGGTTCGATACCTCGGCCCATATGCTCTGGATCGGCGAACGGACCCGTCAACTGGGCGGCGCGCACGTCGAGTTCATGCGCGGAATCAAGAACCCCATCGGCGTGAAATGCGGACCGACCATGGAGCCGGACGATCTCCTGCCCCTGATCGACGCCCTCAACCCTGACAACACGCCCGGCCGCCTGACGCTGATCGGCCGCTTTGGTCACGACAAGGTCGGTGACCGTCTGCCGCGCCTGATGAAGGCCGTGAAGGCGGCGGGCAAGCGCGTTGTCTGGTCGATCGATCCGATGCACGGCAACACCCTGAAGGCTGGCAATGGCTACAAGACGCGGCCGTTTGACCGCATCCTGGGCGAGGTGAAGACCTTCATCGATGTCGCTGAATCTGAAGGCGTTCATCCCGGGGGCGTGCATCTGGAAATGACGGGCCAGAACGTGACCGAATGCCTGGGCGGGGCCCAGGCGGTTACCGAGGATGACCTGTCCAGCCGCTATCACACCCATTGCGATCCTCGGCTCAATGCCGATCAGGCCCTGGAGCTGGCCTTCCTCGTGGCCGAACGCCTGAAATCGGGCCGGATCCGCCAGTCGAAGGCGGCCTGAACGGGTGGCCGCCATCGGCAGGCCAGAAGGCGATGACCTCGCTGGCCGGGTTGCCTATCAGGGCGCGCCCGGGTCCTTCAGTCAGGAAGGCTGCGCGGCCCTGCGCCCCTGGGATGTCCACGTGCCCTTCCAGACCTTCGCCGAGGCGATCGAGGCCGTCCGGTCCGGAGCTTGCGACCATGCCCTGATCCCGGTCGAGAATTCGACGATCGGGGTTGTCGAGCCCGCCGCGACCCTGGTCCGGGAATGCGGCCTGGATGTCCTGGCAGAGGTCTGGCGCCCCATCCGGCTGGCCCTCATGGCGATCGAAACGACCTCTCTGGGCCACATC
>QBLX01000002.1:4531-48940 GCA_003241825.1 Alphaproteobacteria bacterium | reverse complement strand
AAGCCACCCCGTCGCCCTGCGCCAGTGCCAGGGTCAGATCAAGGCTCTCGGACTTGCTCCGGTTGAGGTCTTCGACACCGCCGGCGCTGCCCGTGCCGTGGCCGAAGGCGCAGACCCGATGCGCGCTGCCCTGGCCCCGGCCGGAGCCGCGGAGGTCTACGGCCTGACCATTCTGCGCAACGACCTTCAGGATTCCGCCGAAAATCGCACGCGTTTTGTGCTGATCGGGGCACCAAAGGCTTGACGCCGCACGATCGTTGCGTGTCTTAAGACTGCCCGGATCGCCTTGATCCGATGATTGGACCCACCCATGTCCCCGCTACGCGCTGACGCTTCCGTTCTTTCGCTCCGTTCGCGCGCGGCTGCCCTTTATTTTGGCTATCGTTTTTCCGGCTTTCGATACGCCGGCTGAGGCCTCGAGCGCTCCTCGCTCCTGACAGCCTCGCCGGCGACCGCTCTGGACCAGAGCGGCGGCGCGCGCCTGCACCCCATCGAACCCGAATATTCGAAAGCCAATCCCATGTCCCAATTGAATCTCCAGCGAGTCTGGCCTGAAATGACCGAAGACCTGTCTCCCGAGCAGATGGCCCTGGCAGGCCTGCGGGCCGAAATCGATGCCGTCGATGACGAACTTCTCCGACTGTTCCAGAAGCGGCTCTCCATCGCTGCCCGTGTCGGCCACGCCAAGGACGCACCCCAGGGGCCGCATACCAAGCTGCGCCCGGACCGTGAACAGCGGGTGATGACGCGGATGCTCACCGGTGCGGAGCCCGACAACGTCGACGCCGTGCGCGGCCTATGGCGCGAGATCGTCGGCTGGGGCCTTGCGCGTCAGGGTCAGCTTCAGGTCCACGTCTGGGCTCCGACCGATCCGACCCGGCATTTCGACGGTGCCCGCCAGCGCTTTGGCATGGCAGCCGGCATTCGCATGGTGCGCGACCCTCAGGCTGCGCTGCGCTTCGCCGCCGAAGGGCTCGGCGTTGCGGTTCTGGCGGTCAATACCGATGATGCATGGTGGCTGGGCCTCAGGCGCGAATGGTCGAGCCTGTCGGTATTCGAGGGCTTCGGGGGCGAGGTGCCGACCTCTCTGGCTGTCGGCAAGATCGACCCGGCTGCCCTGCCTCACGGCCGCCGCGTGGTGGTTACGGCCGGTGGCGACGCCGGGGACGGCGGCGGAGCACGTCGCTGGGGGATCAACACCCATCACGGCTGGACCCTCGCGCTCACCGACGCCCAGTTGACGCCGGGCGAGGCCGAGGGCTGCGTAGGCGCGATCGGCTAGATCGGCAGGTTGTCGATAAGCCGGGTCCTGCCTAGCCAGGCAGCGGTCAGGATGCGGGAAGGCGCGTCAACCGCGCCTGTGAACGTCGACAGGTCGTCAGCACGCCTGACCGCAACATAGTCGACTGTGCCAAAGCCCGCGGCCAGCAGGGCTGCGGTCGCATTGCTCTCTACCACCTCAACGGGCGTGCCGGCTGAAACGTCGACCCCGGCCTTGAAGAGGATGCCATTCAGCTGGCGGGCCACGACCAGTTCGTCTTCGGAGAGGTAGGCGTTGCGCGATGACAGCGCGAGGCCATGGCCGTCGCGCAGGGTCGGGCTGCCGAGGATCTCGGTCGGGATATCGAGGTCCCGGGCCATGCGCCGGACGACGAGCAGTTGCTGGTAGTCCTTCTCGCCAAAGACCGCGACATCGGCCTGGACCTGGTTCAGCAGCTTGGCCACGACAATGGCCACGCCGCCGAAGAAATGGGGCCGAAAGTCGCTTTCGAGCCCCAGCGAAGGGCCGCCGACATCAATGCGCGTCGTGGAACCCTCGGGATACATGTCCGCCACGCCAGGTGCGAAAAGAAGATGGCAGCCCGCCTCGGCCAGCAGATCGGCATCCCGATCTTCATTGCGGGGGTAGGTGCCGAGATCCTCGTGCGCCGCGAACTGGGTCGGGTTGACGAACACGCTGGCGACGACCCGGTCCGCGCGCTGCTTCGCCTCGGCGATCAGCGTCAGATGTCCCTCATGCAGGGCTCCCATCGTCGGCACAAATCCCACGCCCAGCCCCTGATGTCGCCACTCGCCAACGGTTGCCCGCAACGCTTCGACGGTTCGCGCGACAAGTAAGGGGGAGGGCCTCGCGGTCATGGTTTTCACGTTAACTCTGAACCTTAAGCCTGTTTGTGCACCAGGTTGAAAAGTCCTGTCGCTAGGGTCCGGGTTATGACGTCCAGCAGAATGCTTCGTCCAGCCCTGGTTTGCCTGTTCGCCCTGTCGGGGACGGGCTGCTCCATGGTGGAAGGCGATCCCCAACGGTTCGAGAAACTGGCGCAAGGCATAGCCGACATCCCGCTGGAGGGGCGCAGCTATGTGCCACGCTCTGCAGCGGAAGCCGGTCTCAGGCCTGCAGTCCGGGTGGAGGTACTGGATCCCCATGATCTCTGGGACGCTCGTGACGGCGTGGTTCAGCAGGCCGTTGACCGGGCTGTGCCGGCAGTCGTGGACGCCGCTGCACCTGTCGTCGCCCGCACGATCGTGGCCCGCGCTGAAAGACAGTTTGGCGGCAATACCGGTCGTATTGACGACCTGCGCCCGGCGCTGGCACCGGAAGTGAAGCGCCGCACGATCCAGCTCGGTGCCTATTCCAGCGATACCGCTGCGCGAGCAGCGTGGCGCAGGCTCAACACGGGCGAAGCAGGGGTCGTTCTGTCGGACCTTGAGCCTCGTTACGAACAGGTCGAGGTTAACGGACGCTCCCTCGTGCGGTTGAAGGTGTCAGCGCCTGCCGATCGCATCCCGGCCGTCTGCCAGTCGACCCGGATCGATGCTCCATGGTGCGCCCCGGCTGGCTAAGCCGGCGAAATGACCGTCACGGGGTTTCGCACAGCTGATTGCTAACCGTTTGTTGACGTTCGCCCTGCGCGGTCCGATTCTGTCCGTTCCAGAGGACGCCTCGCGAATCGCGGCGTTCCAGTTATCGGGTTCAGAGCATGGCGCAGCCGCAGGTCATCGTGATCGGCAACGAAAAGGGCGGGGCGGGTAAATCCACCCTGGCCATCCATATCGTCACCGGCCTGCTGCACGCAGGCAAGCGAGTGGCGATCATAGACCTGGACCTGCGCCAGCGGTCGATGGCCAAATTCTTTGCCAACCGCGTCGCCTGGACGGCAGCCAACGGCTTTCCTCTTCCACATCCGGTGGAGCCGGACATGGGCGATGGTGCAAAACTGGCCAAGGCAGACGCTGCCGAACAGATGGAACGATTCGAAGCCGCCTTTGCCGAGGCCAGGTCTCTGGCCGATGTCGTCGTGATCGACACTCCGGGCGGAGACACGACCCTGTCGAGGGCAGCACACGGACGCGCCGACCAGATCGTGACGCCCATGAACGACAGCTTCGTTGATTTCGATCTCCTGGGTCAGGTCGATCCGGTCACTCTCGATCTGCTGAAACCGTCGATCTACTCAGAAAGCGTCTGGGAGGCGCGCAAGCACCGGGCCATCAACGAAGGCCGTCATGCCGCGATCGACTGGATCGTGATGACCAATCGTCTCGCGGTCGCCGAGGCACGCAACCGCCGTCGTCTGGATGACAAGCTCAACAAACTGGCCAAGCGGGTCGGTTTCCGGGTCGGGCCCGGGCTGCGCGACCGGGTCATCTATCGCGAGCTTTTTCCGTTCGGCCTCACGGTCGCCGACCTGTCGAACGACATCCGGCCCGTTGCCGTATCCCTCGCCCATGTCGCTGCACGGCAGGAACTGCGGAACCTGATGCAGGCTCTTGGTCTAGACGACGTCGTCGCCCCGCTGAACGCGGCGGCTTGAGCCTGCCATGTTCCTGATCGCTGCAGCACTTGCAGCGCTGGCGGTCTGGGCGCTGGTGCGACTGGGGCGGCAAACCGAAGGGCCCCAGCGCGGGCAATGGCGGATCGCAGCGACGCTTCTGGCCACGGCCCTGCTGGGCGGCGGTGCGCTAGCCCTGTCGCGGGGAGCCTATATCCCCGGGGGCGGGATGATCGCCGTCGGCCTCTATCTCGTGGTCGCCTCACGCATCCGTGCGCTCCCGGGTCGTCGCGAGACGCTCGATGAAGCCGAGGCAAGGTCGATACTGGGCGTCGGGCCGGATGCGACGCCAGAGGACATCAATACGGCATGGCGCAGGCTGATGGGCCGGGCGCATCCTGATCAGGGCGGGACAGAGGGTCTGGCGGCTCGCCTGAATGCCGCGCGGGACCGTTTGAAAAGCCGCTGAGGGTCCGCCTCAGAACAGACTGCCCTGGTCCGTCCCGGCTGACTTGCGGGTCCCCGGGCGTACGGCTCCCCCTTCGATGACGGCACCCTTCTGACCGTCGCCAAACACGATCTGGACCGTCTGTCCCGGAGCAAGGGCGGCAGCGCTCGCGATCATGGTGCCGTCGGAGCCCTCGATACGTGCAAACCCGGGCTTGGGTGTGCGCGGGTTAAGGGTCGACAAGGCTCGCGACAGGGCCGTCAGGCGAATCCCGGCCTTTTCCAGTGCGGCGGGCAGGGGCCTCCCCAGCCGGGCTGTCGCAGCATCAAGACGGGCCTGACGCTGGTCGATACGCCGGTGGACGGGGTCAAGGGTCAGGCGTGCGGCGACCTTCGCAAGGCGGCTCTCATGCGCCACGGCATTGGCCTGCAGGCCGGCCGCCAGTCGATGCGACGCGGCGTCCAGCCGGTCAGAGCGACGCTCGATGGCGCGATCCAGCAGGGCGCGTGTCAGTCGCCCGGACCCGGCCAGCAGCCTTCGCTCGTGCAGGGCCGTATTCCGGTTCAGTCCCGAGGCAAGCCGGCTGGAGGCGTGATCCAGACGCTGCTGGGCCAGGGCGACCAGTTCCTCAGGCCGTGCGGGAAGGCCCCGGGCCACGGCGCGCAGTCTGGTTCGCCGGTCATCCAGCAAGCGGGACCCGGCCCTTTGCAGCCGTCTATCGAGGTCACCGACCATGAGGCGCAGATCGGCCAGCACCGGCGTCGCGATTTCGGCCGCGCCGGTCGGGGTCGGGGCGCGACGGTCGGAAACGAAGTCGATAAGGGTGGTGTCGGTCTCGTGCCCGACGGCGGAGATGATCGGGATCGTGGCAGCGGCGACCGTGCGGGCCAGTCCCTCGTCATTGAAGCACCAGAGGTCCTCGACCGAGCCTCCCCCTCGCGCGACGATCAGCAGGTCGGGACGGGGGATGGCTCCGTGCGGGGTCATGGCGTCGAAGCCCCGGATGGCGGCAGAGACCTGACCGCTGGCGGCATCGCCCTGCACTACGACCGGCCAGACGATGACCCGGCAGGGCCAGCGTTCGGCGATCCGGTGCAGGATGTCTCGAATGACAGCACCGGTCGGGCTGGTGATCACGCCGATGGTCGCAGGATAGCCAGGGATGGGGCGCTTCCGCGCCGCGTCGAACAGGCCTTCGCCGGACAGTCGGACCTTGAGCCGCTCGAGCTGAGCCAGCAGGGCACCGGCACCGGCGGCCTCCATCGTCTCGATCACGATCTGGTATGACGATCGGGCAGGGTAGCTGGTGATCTTGCCAGTGACGATGACCTCGAGCCCGGACTCGGGCTGGACACCCAGGCCCCGGACCTGACCCTTCCAGACGACGCCATCGATGGCCGCCTTGTCGTCCTTGAGCGTCAGATAGACGTGGCCCGAGGCATGGCGATTGACCTTGGAAATCTCGCCACGAAGCATGACGTGACCGAATCGATCCTCGAGCGTGCGCTTCAGCGCAAACGACAGCTCGGTGATCGACAGCGGCGGGTTGTTGTCCCGGGCGGGTACCGGGGTTTCGACCGGCTCGGCGAAGACATAGTCGTCAGAACTCATGGGGGGAGCATAGACCGCGTCGCTGGCTTCGAGAACGCCTGTCGCGCCCCTTAGGCTCTCAAAGCGTCGGGCCCAGGACGCTGACAGCGTCGCCCATGGCCGCAGGTGGTGCGTGGGGCGGGCGACGGATCAGGGCATTGGCGGCCGCCATGACGGTCACCAGAGACGAATCCTGATCGGAGAAGGGCGTGACGTGCAAACGACCATCCGGTTCGGACGCGGACCGGGCACGGAGGTAGTGATCCCGTGGCCCGTTGGCGGGGAGCGGAGCTGTCAGAATGGCCGTCTGAAAGTGGCTTTCAACAGTGGCACCCTGAAGGGCTGCCATCAGCGGAGCCAGAAACAGCTCTGCACACACGAGTGCCGATGCCGGGTTGCCGGGGAGGCCAAGGACCAGACGGCCGTCCGGGAGGGTTGCGAACCAGACCGGCTTGCCCGGGCGCATGGCGACGCCCTCGACCCGGATTTGTGCTCCGAGGGTGCGCAGGGCCGGTTTGACGCGGTCGTGGTCCCCGACCGAGGCTCCGCCGATGGTGACGAGGACGTCAAAGGTCGCGAGGGTGACCGCCTCGATGACAGCATCGTCCCTGTCCACCGCGCTGGTCAGGGCCGTAGCAATCCCGCCATGCCTGACGATGAAGGCTGCGAGCGCGGGTGAACCGGCGTTGAAGATCTGGTCTGCGCCGATGGGCTGACCGGGCTCGACCAGTTCGTCGCCGGTCGCAAGAATCGCGACGACGGGCCGTCGCCCGCAGATCAGGGTCGCTGTGCCAGCCGACGCTGCCAGGGCCAGCTGCCACGGGTTCAGACGCGTCCCTGCGGACAGCAGCCTTTCCTCCGCACGAAAGTCGCAGCCCTGTCGACGGATATGCCCCGCAGTGACGGGGCCCTGCAGGATGACCGTGGCACCTTCTCGTTTGGCATCCTCCTGGATCACGACATGGTCGGCCCCCGCGGGCAGGGGAGCTCCCGTCGAAATGCGGGCTGTCTGGCCCGATCCGACCAAGCCGGAAAAGCCTCGCCCGGCCGCGCTCTCGCCGACGATGGCCAGCACTGCGCCCGGAGCCACATCGGCAGCCTGTACCGCCCATCCGTCCATGGCCGAGGCATCGAAGGGCGGCTGGTCACGGATCGCCAGCACGTCGCCCATCAGCCAACGCCCGTCCGCCTGAGCGACCGTCACATCTTCGAACGGCAGGGGCTGCACGGTATCGAACATCGTGGCCCGTGCGTCTTCGACCGTCGGCAGGTTCATGCGCGGGTCCAGTCGCCGGATACTCCGCCCGACTTGGCGACCAGTCCAACGGCCTCGATGGTCATGCCGCGATCGACGGCCTTGAGCATGTCGTAGAGTGTCAGCAGCGCGATGGTGGCCGCCGTCAGGGCTTCCATCTCCACCCCGGTCTGGCCGTTGACGCGTGCCGTCGCAACAACCTGCAGGCCGGTTCCATCCACCGAAGGCTCGACCGAGACCTTCACCGAGCTCAGCATCAGCGGATGACACAGAGGGATCAGGTCGCTGGTTCGCTTGGCAGCCATGACACCGGCGATTTCAGCCACAGCACGGACGTCGCCTTTTTTGCCCTGACCGGACAGGGCCAGCGCCAGGGTCCCGGGGGCCATGACGATCCGTCCCGTGGCCGTGGCCTCGCGCGCTGTCACGGCCTTGGCAGAGACGTCGACCATCCGGGCGCGGCCCTGTTCGTCGATGTGGGAGAGGCGGTCCTCCGCCATCAGACTTCCCCCAGCCGGGGCATCAGTTCGACGAGGTTGCAGGGGCGGTGGCGGCTGTCGAGCTGCCAGCGGATGACCTTGTCCCAGCCGTCCCGGACTGCGCCATTGGATCCCGGCAGGCAGAAGACGAACACCCCGTCGATGATCCCGGCCGTGGCGCGGGACTGCAGGGTCGAAAGGCCGACGGTCTGGTAGCTGACGGTATGAAAGATCACGGAAAAGCCGTCGATCCGCTTGTCGAACAAGGGTTCAAGGGCTTCAGGCGTGACGTCGCGCCCGGTCAGCCCCGTTCCGCCTGTCGTGACGATGGCATCGGCCTCGTGCGCGGCGATCCACTGGCGTACCTGATGCCGGATGGCCTCGATGTCGTCGGGCACGATGGCGCGTGCGGCGCAGGCGTGACCTGCCGAGACGATGCGTTCGGCGAGAATGGTGCCTGAGGTGTCGCTCTCTTCGTCGCGCGTGTCGGAGACCGTCAACACGCCGATCCTGATCGGGATGATGGGCTGATCCAGCAGTTTTCCGGCGGGGGCGGGGAGGGTGTCGGTCATTCGGGCTTTGTCCATCGCGCGGCGTCGGTGTGGTCGTCTGGACGCGCCTCGATCCAGCGGGCACCGTCCGGTCCATCCTCCTTCTTCCAGAAGGGAGCCCGTGTCTTCAACTGGTCCATCAGGAAATCGGCTGCCTCGAAGGCTGCACGGCGATGGGCTGCGGCGACAGCGACGAAGACGATCGGCTGCCCGACCTCGACCACGCCCCAGCGATGAACGGCCAGCACATCGAGGATCTTGAACCGGGCGCAAGTCTCGGCCTCCAGTTCCGCCATGACCTTTTCGGTCCAGCCCGGATAGGCATCCAGTGTCAGGCGCGCCACCGCCTGACCTGCTGTGGTCTCCCGCGTCAGTCCTGTGAAGCTGACGATTGCCCCGACGTCGGTGCGGTCAAGCATGAAGCCAGCCAGCAGCAAGCCGGGGTCTATTGGCGTGCTTTCCAGCCGGACCACGGCTCAGCCCCCGCTTACGGGCGGGACGAAGGCAACCTCGTCGTCAGGGGCCAGGCCGACATCGCTTCTGGCCATGGTCTGGTTCACCACCGCAAACACACCTGGTCCGGACAGGCGATCCCCAAGTACGGGGTTCTCGCCCGAGAGGACGAGCCTGAGGGACGACAGGCTGTCCGTCTCGATCTCCCTGACACGCCAGCCGGCCAGGTCCTGCAGCGCTCCAAACATCAGCACGCGGGCCATCAGCCCCCCGTCATCGACATGGGGCGCGGGACGGCGGGCCGTGCCCCCCTGACGGGGAGGGTGAAGTCATGGCTGCCCGGTTTGCGGGCGATCGCCTCCCGGATGGCGTCGCGGAGTGGGCTGTCATCGTCAGGATTGGCGCGCAGCACTGTTCGGAGGTCCGCCTGGTCCTCCTGACCCAGACACAGGAACAGGGTCCCTGTGCAGGTCACACGGACCCGGTTGCAGGTCTCGCAGAAGCCATGGGTCAGGGGCGTGATGAACCCCAGGGTCCCGCCTGTTTCCTCGACGGTGACATAACGTGCCGGCCCGCCTGTACGTCTGGAGGAGGGCACCAGGGTCCAGCGGGCTTCAAGACCAGCCCTGACCGTCGACAGAGGCAGGAACTGATCCGTCCGATCCGCTTCGATCTGCCCCAGAGGCATGGTCTCGATCAGGGTGATTTCCATACCGCGGGCGTGGGCCCAGGCGACCATGTCCGGCAGCGCCCCGGCATTGTCGCCCTTCAGCGCCACGGTATTGATCTTGACCTTCAGCCCGGCCGCCTGAGCGGCTTCCAACCCGTTCAACACTGCGCCAAGGTCACCGCCTCGCGTGATCCGTCGATAGGTGTCCGGGTCCAGACTATCGATCGAGACATTGATGCGTTTCACGCCATACCGGGCAAGAGCGTCGGCATGGGCGGCGAGCCGGGTCCCGTTCGCGCAGTCGGCCGCTGTCGAGGTGCCGTGACAGACCGGCCACCAGATCCAGAAAGCCCCTGCGCAGGAGCGGCTCTCCCCCTGTCAGCCGGAGCCGCCGGGTGCCGAGGTCGATGAAGGTCGAACAGAGTCTGTCGAGTTCCTCGATCGTCAGCAGTTCGTCGCGGGGCAGGAACGTCTGGCGTTCGGCCATGCAGTAGGTGCAGCGCAGGTCACATCGGTCCGTGACCGACACCCGCACATAGTCGATGACGCGACCGAAAGGGTCCGTCAGGGCAGGAGTGGGGGCGCTCATGTCGGCAGGATTGGTTTCATGCGATCAGCAGCCTGTCGTACGCATTGTACGGCTACCTCGTTACATTGGATCGCTGAAATCCCCGAGTGGCTCCGCGGGTAGGAGCTTTCCAGCGTTTTCGGCGTTTTTCACGCGGCGTCGATCACGTTCAAGTAAGCGAAGTAAAACAACGTGTTATTGAGGCATTCTGTCTCAGAGCGTTTCGAGGCGTTTCACCAAGTCTCTGTTTGCCTGGTGGGTAGCCTGGTGGGTAGCGGCTAGTTTTTCGACCTGTTCGCGGGTATAAGGATCCGAACCTTTTTGGGTCGTTTCTCAGTATGCCTGTCAGCGTAAACAAGCTCACCGATCGCGCCGTTCGCGGCCTCAAGGAACCGGGATATCACGCGGACGGGGGCGGTCTGTATCTTCAGGTCACGCAGGGCGGCTCGCGGAGCTGGATCTATCGCTACAGCATTGAGGGCCGTCGTCGCGAGATGGGGCTGGGCTCGTTCCATGATCTGAATCTTGCCGAAGCGAGGCTGGTGCGTGATGACGCGAAGCGCGGTCTGGCCAAGGGGGCTGATCCGCTCGCCGGTCGGCGTGTTCGGGTAACCAAGGCTGATGTCGTGGTTCCCGGTGCGGCCGATGTCGGTTCGGTGGCCACCGCCACTGCAGCGAACGCTGAACCCACGCTGCTGGAGTGTTGGAACGACTATGTGCGCGCCCAGGAGGGGGGCTGGCGCGGCCGCAAGACCAAGGCGGGCTGGATGCGGTCCATTGAGAAACACGCTGCGGCGATTCAGCATCGGCCGGTTCGCGAGATCGGTGTGGACGACGTCATCCTGGTTCTGGAGCCGCTGTGGATGACCAAGGCCGAGTCGGCTGGAAAGCTGCGCGAGCGCCTGGAGCGGGTCCTGGACTATGCACGGGTTCGCAAACTACGCAGTGGCGAAAACCCGGCCCTGTGGAAGGGCAACCTGATTCACTTGTTGCCGCCGCGTCCCAAGCTTCAACGGGGGCACATGCCGGCCATGCCCTATGAGGACGTGCCCGACTTCATGATCAAGCTCGCAGCCAGCAAGGGGATATCCGCGCGGGCGCTCGAGTTCACCATTCTGACGGTCGCGCGAGAGACGATGACGCTGGAAGCCACCTGGCGTGAAGTCAGTGGCGACATCTGGGACTTGGATGCCAGCCGGATGAAGGAGCGGCCGTTTCGCCAGCCCCTGTCGACCGGGGCGCTTGCCGTGCTGTCCAAGGTTCGTCCTGATCCCGTCCGGCCGAACGATCTCGTCTTTCCGGCCCAGAAGGGCGGGGTCATGTCGAACATGGCGATGGATATGCTCCTGCGAGATCTGGCGCCGCCCTGGACGCCCCACGGTATGCGATCCACCTTCCGGGATTGGGCCGGCGACGAAACCGAGTTCGCGCGCGAGGTGATCGAGGAGTGTCTATCGCATGCGGTCGGCGACGAAACGGAGCGGGCCTACAGGCGCAGCGATGCCTTGAAGAAACGAAAGGCTGTGCTTGAAGCCTGGTCTACATACTGTCTGAGCAAATTTCCGTATGATCGTTAAGGTGTCAACTTTGGCCCCTTGCGACATTTCAGCGCCACAACGGGCCAAAAGTGGCACCCTATCGAGTTTTTCATGGACCGGTTAGAAGGGGTCGTATATGACCCGTTATTGCGTATACAAGCCTCAAAGGGCCGAATGTGACCCCTCCTGTCCGAGACAAGCTCACACAAACACTGGCTGAAGCGCTGGGAGCTCGGCTTGGACACATCCGTCTCAGCCGCAATATGACCCAGGCTCAGCTCGCGGAGAACGCCGGAACATCTCTCCGCACCGTCAAACGGCTGGAATCGGGGGAGAACGCTTCGCTCGATACCTTCCTGAGCGTTCTCAGAGCGCTTCGGCTCGACAGCCATTTGGAGACCTTCCTGCCGGATCCGAACATTCGCCCGCTGGACCGGGTTAAACTGTCCGGTCAGGAGCGCCAGCGCGCTAGTGGACGACGCGTCACCGGCCCGGCGTCGGCTTGGGCGTGGGGTGAGGACGACAGCGAATGACCGACGCCACCGTCCGGCTATGGGGAAAGGACATCGGCGCGGTCAGCTGGGTTGAGGACCGCGCGCTCGGCGTCTTCCAGTACGCTCCGGACTTCGTGGATAGCGGTATTCAGCTGTCCCCGATCGTCATGCCCCTCGAAACGATGCCCTATGAGTTTCTTGGCCTGCCCAAAGACGGGTTCAAAGGTCTTCCCGGCCTCTTGGCCGACTCCCTGCCGGACAAGTTCGGCAACGCCCTCATCGACGCTTGGCTGGCAGGGCAGGGACGCCCGGCAGGGAGTTTTAATCCGGTCGAGCGCCTCTGCTACATCGGCACCCGCGGCATGGGTGCCCTCGAGTTTCATCCCACCTTGCTCAAGGCGGCGCGTCGATCTCGACGTCTCCAGATTGACGCCCTCGTCGATCTCGCCAACCAGGTCCTGAACAACCGCCTGGAGCTCAAGGGCGCACTGTCCGGGGAAGACGACCGAGAGACGCTCGAGGAAATCCTTCGTGTCGGCACCTCAGCGGGCGGCGCGCGCGCCAAGGCGATCCTGGCCTGGAACGCCGAGACCGGCGAGTTTCGATCCGGGCAAGTCAAAGCCGGGGAGGGCTTCTCCTACTGGCTGATGAAGTTCGATGGGGTCAGCAACAATCGCGACAAGGAGCTTGCCGATCCTCAGGGATTCGGCCTGATCGAATACGGCTTTCATCTCTTGGCGGTCGCGGCAGGCATCGACATGAGCGAGTGTCGCATCCACCGCGAGGGCGGGCGGTCTCATTTCATGACACGGCGGTTCGACCGCTCCGCTTCGGGTCAGAAGCTGCACATGCAGTCCTTGGCTGCGCTCCGCCACTATGATTTCAACGCCGCCGGGGCCTACAGCTACGAACAGGCGGTCGAGACCATCCGTCTTCTGGATCTGCCCGCTTACGATATCGAGCAGCAGTTCCGGCGTGCGGTCTTCAACATCCTCGTCCGCAACCAGGACGATCACGTCAAGAATATTGCCTTCCTCATGAACCGAAAGGGCGAGTGGCGGCTCTCGCCAGCCTTTGATGTCAGCTACGCCTACAATCCGTCCGGGCCCTGGACCAGCCAGCACCAGATGAGCCTGAACGGCAGACGCGACGCCTTTGACCTAGCGGATCTCCTCGCCTTCGGCGCCTTTTGCGGCTTCAAGGCAAAAAAGGCGGAGGCGATGATCCGCGCCATCCACGATCAGGTCGAGGCCTGGCCGACCTTCGCCGAACAGGCCGGAGTATCAGAGGACTCCACCCGACGAATTCACGCGGCGATGCGGCGCGAAATCGCACTTCCCTCGGCGGCGCGTGGACGCCTTGCTTGACCCGGTGGACAAAGCCAAGCTGGGTAAGGCAGGTGTTGGCGCTTCTCGGACGTCCACTGGCAACCGCCGTTCCTGACTCAAGGCGGTGGTTAGCGAAGCCCGCTTCTGGGTCGGGAGTTACCAATCAACCGCCGAACGCCGAGGGCTGAGCCAACTGAGGCTTCCTGCTTGTCTACGTTGCTTTGTACTGGGCCCACGCATTTCATTTTTAGGCACCTCGTGTGGCCATTGCATACAGGCTCCGAAGTTGAGAGCATGTTGGAATGGAGCCGACAGAGGGTGTCAGACTGGAACGGTTGACCATCGATGGTGACGAGGTCGCCGCGCTCTGGCGTTTCGCCGATACGCTGGAACTCAGCGCGCCGGCCAGTCGACTTCCATTGATCGAGCATTTCCGGCTGCTGCAACGCCTGTCAGTCAAGGCCGGCGACGAGACCTGCCATCTCTCGCTGCGTCCACTGGCCGTCGGCACCACCGACTTCGTGGTTGAGACCCTGGCTGACGCCGGCGACGTCCATGAGGCCATGGCGCGGATCGCACGGGCCTATAATCTGGTGCACGGCGGGCATTTCAATCGGGTCGAGCGCCGCCGCGATCGTCTGATCTACCTGATCGACGACCGGGACTTCCCCTACGCCTTTCCAGCGGATTCAGTGGCGGCCTACGCCACGCTTGAGGGGGTGCTGATCTTTCTCCACGCCATGCTGTCCCTCGCTGCAGGACGCGACCTGTCGCCCATGCTCAAAACCGTCCGGACCCGGAGGCCCAGGCGGACCGGGCCCGATGGCTTCCTGTCGTTCTGGATTGTGCCGGTCAGGACCGGAGGAAGCGTTTACGCGTTGGAGTATGACCTTGAAACGGCAGCCGTTCCGGTGTGCCTGACACAGAAGTCCGGGCGGGGGGTCGACGTTTACGGTGCGGTCGAGGCCATGATCGTGGAGCGCGAACAGGCTGGCGATCCGACCGACTTCATCCAGAGGGTGTCGGATACCATCGCCGCCGGGATTGACGATCAGGCCGACGCCGCCCTGCGGTTGGGCGTCAGCGTGGCGACGCTGAGGCGGCGACTTCACCTGGCCGGGGTTCGGTTCCGGGACCTGCGCGCGCGCGGCCTGAACGATCGGGCGAAACAGATGCTGGATCGCCATCGTCACCCCGACGATGTGGCGCAAGTGCTCGGTTTTTCTGACAGCCGCAGTTTTTCCCGTGCATTCAAGGCCTGGAACGGCGTCACGCCTTCGAACTGGAGCCCGCGCGTGAGCGAAAATGTCCTGATCGATTGATCGAACCAGTCGTGGACCGGTTCGTGCCGACGGAACTAGTGTTGGTCCAACGCCGACCGAAGAGCGGCGAACCAGGATCGACAGGGACGGGGACCGACGATGCATTTCCGAGGCATGAATCTGCTTGGCGCGGCGGCGTGCCGTGGCCGGGCCGCGTTGCTGGCCGCTGGTTCGCTGGCGGCGCTGGCCACGGCCAGCGCCGCAGTCGCTCAGGAAGCCGCCGAGACCCGGGCCGAGCCGACGAGGCTGGACGAGATCGTGGTCACAGCGCGTCGTCGTTCGGAATCGCTCCAGGATGTTCCTGTGGCCGTCTCCGCATTCAGCGCGGAGCGGCTATCGGACCTTCAGGCGGATGACATTTCGGGCATCCAGTATTCGGTGCCGAACCTCTATCTGGACAAGGGCGACGCCTCTAACGCGGTCGTCTACCTGCGCGGCGTCGGTCAGAACGACTCGCTCGCCTTCGCCGATCCGGGCGTGGGAATCTATGTCGACGATGTCTTTATCGCCCGCTCGCAGGCCGCGTTCCTGGAGTTGTTTGATGTGGCCCGGATCGAGGTCCTCAGGGGACCGCAGGGCACGCTCTACGGCCGCAACACGATTGGCGGTGCGGTCAAGTTCGTTTCCTCGCCGCCGTCCTCGACGCCAGCCGCCTATCTCGAAGCCGGCATCGGCAACTATGCTTCACGCATCCTGAACGGCCGTATCGGTGGTCCGCTGATCGACGGGGTACTGAACGGCAAGGTCGCCTTCGCCTACTCCGGACGCGACGGCTATGCCGAGAACGCCGTCGACGGTCGGGACGATGGTGATCAGAACAGCCTTGCAGGTCGTATCGCCCTGGACTGGACGCCCACCGATCGGTTGCAGGTGCTGGTCAGCGTCGACGCCAAACGCGATCGACCAGACACGTCGCGCAGTCCGGCACGCGAGACGGCTATCACCGGAGCTTTGACCAACGGCGCCTTGGTGACCTATCCGGCCGCGACCGATCCCTATCGGGTTAATGTCAACGCCAACGGGCTGTCGGACCTGACCGGCTTAGGCGCGTCGGTCACCGTGCGTTACGAGGCCTCGGATGCGGTGACGATCGAGTCGATTACAGCCTACCGCGAAATGGCCTTTGACCTGAACCTGGACGTCGACGGTGCGCCCCTGCCCATCCTCGATATCCTGGTGTTGCAGGATCAGAACCAGTTCAGCCAGGAACTGCGCGCCAGCTACGACGCGGGGGGTCGCCTCACAGGGACAGCGGGCCTCTACTATTTCCGTGACGAGGACACGACCTTCTCCGGCGTCGACAATGGTGCAGCCACCATCTTCGGCTTTCCTGTGGTCGCATTCGGCTTCCAGACCTCGAGCCTCGCCGACACCCGTCAGGAGACCCGGTCGTGGGCGGCGTTCGCCGACGTCTCCTACGACCTGACCGACAGGCTCTCGATCGGTGGCGGCCTGCGTTATACACAAGAGGAAAAGTTCTCGGGCAGGCGATTCGAGAACTTCTTCAATCCAGCGGTATCGGTGATCCGCAACACGCCGCCATTCCGGGCGGGACGCGGCGTCGCCGGGACGCCGATCACTGGCGACGCTGATTTCGATGCCTTCACCCCGAAAGTCTCGGTGTCTTACACGCCCAACAAGGACGTGCTGCTCTACGGTTCGGCGTCGCGCGGGTTCAAGAGTGGCGGCTTCGATGGCCGGGCGACCAATAACTTCAGCTTCGAACCGTTCCGGCCCGAGTTCGTCTGGAGCTATGAGGCGGGGGCCAAAATCACTGGTCTGGACGGTCGGCTGACTTTCAACGCGGCCTACTTCTACAACGACTACACCGATATCCAGGTCACCAGTTTCGGTTCCGACCCGGTGACCGGCGTCTTCGTCAGCCTGTTCACCAACGCCGCAGCGGCGACCATTCAGGGTCTGGAGTTCGAACTGGCGGCACGGCCCACCGATCAGCTGTCGATCAACGCCTCGCTCGGCTTGCTGGACGCGCAGTACGACGAATTCGACATCCTTGTCGGCGGCACAATCACCGACGTCAGCGACCGCGCCCTTGTCAACAGTCCTGAGGTCAACGCCAGCCTGGCCGTGACCTGGGAACAGCCGCTCAGCGATGGCTACAGCCTGGTCCTGCACGGGGACGCCGGCTATCGCAGCACGGTGGCCACCGAGATCACTGACTCTCCGGTCCTGCAACAGGACGCCTACACCCTGATCAGCGCCTTTGCCGCACTCAGATCCACCGACGGGGTTTGGGAGGTCCGCGCCGGGGTTCAAAACCTGACCGACGAGGAGGTGCGGGTCCAGGGCTTCAATCTGGCCGACTTCCCGGGCGTCCAGCTGGGCTTCTACGCCGCGCCGCGCACCTACGATCTGCGCCTGATCTGGCGCTACTGAGCCGGGCCATGCTGGAACCTCAATCCCGGGCCCTGCTCGAGGACCTCAACGCCATGACCCGCGCGATGGACATGGGCAAAGCACCGGACCTCGCGGTTGCGGCACGCGCCCAGGCCGTCGCAATTTTCAAAGCCTTTGCCGGTCGGTCGGACGATGAAGAGCGTGTTGCTGTGTCCGGGATAGCGGTGGCCGGCGGCGACGGTGATCGACCAGCCCGGCTGTATCGCGCCGAAGGCTCATCCGATGCCGCGCTGCCGCTGATCGTCTTCTTCCATGGCGGTGGCTGGGCGGTCGGCGATCTGGACTGCTACGATGGCTTGATGCGGGCGCTGTGCCGTTTGTCGGGTGCGGTCTTCATCAGTGTGGATTATCGGCTGGCCCCCGAGCATGGCTTTCCGGCCGGGTTGGAAGACGCCGTGGCAGCGACACGGTGGGCCGCGCGGCACGCTTCTGCCCTGGGCTGCGATCCCGAAAAGCTGGCTGTCATGGGCGACAGCGCCGGCGGTAATCTGGCCGCCGTTGTGGCACAGGTCGTGCGTGAGGACTCACCTCCCCTGGCCGCCCAGTATCTGCTTTATCCGGTCATCGATTCCAGCCGGCCGCACGCCGCCTATCCGTCGCGCCTCGCGTTCGGCGATGGCGACCTGTTTCTGACGCGCGACGCCATCGACGGGACAGCCGCCTGGTATCTGGCCTCGGGCGGCGGTGCAGCAGACCATCCGCGGGTGTCGCCGATCAATGCCGCAGACCTGACCGGCCTCGCACCTGCATTCGTCCTGGTGCCCGCGTTCGATCCCTTGCGGGATGAGGGTCTGGTCTACGCCGACCGGTTGCGCGCGTCAGGCGTGCCGGTCACCTCGGATGTCGGCGCGCAGACCATCCACGGCTTTCTGACTTTCGGCGTTCTGGACGTGTGCCACGCGGGGCGACGTCGGATCGCCAACGATATCCGTCTGCGGTTCAGCCCGCCCGCAGACTGAGCGCAGATCAATGGGGGCTTCAGGGAGACGTTGATGCTGAAGATCCGGAAATGCGGCCCCGAAAGAGCGGCGCGACGGCTTTTGGCTGTCCTCGCTTTTGCCTGCGGCCTGACCATGACCCTCGCCGGCCCGGTCGCTGCCGGCCCGACCACGCTGGAGACTACCTACAGCAGCGGCATCCAAAACGGCTGGGTGCGCGTGGAACGTTGGCGTGACGACACGACCGCCTTCACGCAGGAAGCCTTCCCGCCGGATGGTCGCGGCGACCAGAGCGGCCAGCGCTCGACGTTTTTCGGCAATGATTCCAGCCCGCATTCGTCGAAGTTCCTGATGTATTATGCGCCCGGTTGGGACACAGGGACGCGGCCGGTGCCCGTGTTGCTGGTGCATGGAGCCAACCAGGACGCCGATGTCGCTTGGGCCGATCCGAACGAGGCAGGCTCGTATGGCTGTGGCCGCGCCAGTTGTCCTTCGACCGGCATGATGCAGTCCCTGTCGACGGCCGGTCACAAGGTCTTCGCGATCGGCCTGCCGCACAAGAACGGCGACGGCTATTTCTGGTCAGAACAGATCGCCGACGCGGTCGCGATCGTGAAGGCTCGCACCGGCGCGGCCCAGGTGGATGTAATCGCTTGGTCCAAGGCCGCCTCGAACGCCCGGATGTATGTCTCCAACGTGCGCAAGAGCTGGGGCACCACCTATCGCGGTGATATTCGACGACTGGTCCTGCTGGGCTCGGCCAACAACGGCATCGATCTGTCGTTCAGACACGGCTGGACCTTCAGCCTCGTGGTCTATCCCCAGTGTGGCGGCGTCATCAACGGACCGACGCCCCATGACAATCTGGTCTGCTACGGTTTGAACCGCGAAGGGGCGGAGTGGACCTATGGCTCGCCCTATTTCCCCGGCTCGGCCCAGCTTCTGAAGCGGTGGGACGCGACCTATGCCTTGCCGACTATTGAGCAGGACTGGTACACGACCTTCCACGGCGGCCAGGGCTTCTACAGCAGCGGTCCGGGTATTGCCGCCTATCTCAGCCGATCGCTGGTCGATGTCATCCGGAACGCTCCCGCTCCCTCGGCGGTCCGTATCCACAATCTGTGCGGCAACCAGAACGACATTGCCCTGCTGCACAATGAGCACACCGGTCCGTCCGATGGCGTGGTGTTCATCCAGAGCTGCCGCGACATTGTCGGCGTCACCAACCATGGCGGCAGTGCCACCCTCGCCGTCAACCACCTCGAACTTGGCTGGGAGGCGTCCGCGATCGCCCAGGTCAAGTCATGGCTCGCGGCCGCCTGAGGCCAACCCGGCCGCCGCGTACCTTGGGACCGTCTCGTCAATCACGAGACGGTCCCGCTTTTGTTGGCCAACTTTTGTGAGACGGATCTGGGCGCGTTGATTGGCCGGATCTTCGCGGGCACGGCTGTGGCCAGAAATCGAACCGTGGTGACGCTTCTTGGAATCGGGCATGGGCGCGAACCTGACTGGCGAGGGAGGTCCCACTGCCGACTCTAAACCGTCCCGGTCCTTGGCAAGGTCCGCTTTGCAACTGCACGCCGATGACCGTTCCTGGTGCAGACCGATCGTGCGCCGGCCAGTCAAAGCTATGGCTTGTTTCGCATTCTGCCGTTTGTGTCACCTACGCCGTGCTTACCGGGTCGGATCGCAACCATTCGGCTGTCAGGGCCCCGCAAGCCGTGTCCTCCGCGGGAGACAACCATCCGGCCATCCCGACCTTGGAGGCCGTGGCCGTTCGCAGAGATCGCAACCATCCTTCCGTCTCGCCCTTGGAGGCCGTGACTGCCGGTCGAAATGGTGACCATGTCCCAGTCTTGCCCCTGCAAACCGTGGCCGCCGTCTGGAATAGTAACTGGCTGGCCGTCGCGGCTGCGCAGCTCGTGAGGCATGGGACCCCGCTAGTTGCTGAACGATGCGATTTGGTCGGCAGCAGCGCAGCTTACAAGCCAGTTGGTCCGATCCCGTGGCTGAATGTCGTGTTCTCGCCCCTGAGGGTATGTCCGATCTTGGCGCGTTTGCGACGTCGCGAGTTGCCGGTTGGCCCTTCATCAATCGCTTCATCGCTCCAGTGTCGGCTGACCGCGACCCAAGGTTCCGAGCCTCGCGACCCCGCGATCGGTGCCAAGGATCTCGACGGCCTTGCCGACTGCGGGTGTGGTCGTCCCTGGGGCCAGCCTTGCATAGTGCTCCATGCCCGCGCGATCTTTCACCACCACGAAGGGCGACGTCCCGACCTCGTCGTGTCGCCCCGCTTGAACGACCCGACCGCGCACAGTCTCCGCTCCCAGTTGGCGTACTGACTTCGCACCCGCCATCCGCCTTTGGTTCAGCGTTCGGATCACATCCCGCCGGATCTGCAGGGTCCGAAGCTTGGTCTCCATTCGCGCATCAAGCCGGTATCGGGGGCCGGTTCGTTCCGCCAATCCCAACCGCTCCAGATGCCGCAATCGACCCCGCGACAGTGCCGCCCAAGCATCCGTCCCCCCGACACCGTCTTCAACCAGACCGTCCGCGTCAGCCGCCTGCACCAGCCGCCGATCAAACCCCGTGAACCGATCCGCCTCGGTCTCTTTCCAGATGCGCCGCTCGGCGTCGGCGCGGGACAGATCGCCCAGCCGCTCCTGCGCCACCTCCTGCGCCCGGGCCCGAAACCCGTAGCCGATGTAGTCGCGCGGGATCACCAGATCGCGCCCGTCACCTCGCTTGCCGCGAACAACCAGATGCGCATGCGGCTGATCGGTATCGAAGTGACAGGTGCCGATCCATTGCAATCCCGGCTCGCCAAGATCGGCCGACACCCTCGCCATGATCTCGCGGGTGTACCCCCTCAGATCGGCGATCCGATCGCCATGCTCCGGCGACACGATGAACCGAAAATGATGCCGGTCTGTCCCCCAGTCCCGGGTCGCCTCTGCCGCATCGACAGCGTCGTCCGTCCGACTGAAGAACTCTGCCGGCTTTCCCTCTGCGCCTGCTCCCGCCCGCCCGAGATAGCTCACATGGGCCGCTAGAGCCGCCGCCCGCGCCACGCCTTTGCCGGCGTGCCGGGATACTAGTGCCTTGACGATGACCTTCTGCCGGACGTCCAGGCGGAAGGCGCGCCCTGAACGTTTCTGCGCTGTCCTGAGCACGCCTGCACGGTCCCCGTAAGCAAACAGCCGGGAGGCCGCGAGCCGCTGGAACATCGCGGTCCGGACGTTGATCCTGTCGCTTTTGAGCGTCGTCGGCAAACGGACGCGACCCGCTTTGCCGTCGTTCTCACCGCGCTCTTCCAACCGCGCCTGGATGCCGCTCCTGACCGACATAGCCTCGACTCCGAAGATGCGACGTCCCCAAAATCCGCCCCTAACTCACCGCAAGTCGTGGAAGCATTTCGAGGTCATCATAAGTTGCTCATACCCTACAACAAAACGGGCACGCTCTCATCTTCTTTTATCTTGCCCTAAAACCTAAATTACGATCACCAGTCTATCATCATCATACACGATCAACGCTAGACAACAGTAATACCGTGTTTTCTGATTTGACGAGCTATCCCGATTCGCTTGCCGCCGTCGGGTGCCTCCACAGCGGCCAAACGCAGAGAACCCGCCCGGCCGAAGCCGAGCGGGTCGTTGACTTCAGTCTCGATCTGTCAGGCGGCTCGTGCCTTGATGGGGACGTGCCGCAGCCCGGACTCCATGGCCTTTTGCCCAAGGTTGAGCGCCGGTCCGAACGGCCGTTGATCTCCCGAGCGCGTCCGATCCACCGAATGCACCAAGGTGAGGCAGCAGGTGGGCTCAAGCGCGATCAGCTCGTCATTCGCTCTGAACGGAGCTGCCTTGCCGTGGGTGTCGAAATCGGCGCGAGCGAGGATCAGCTTCACCCCCTTCTGCTGGGCCCATTTGATCGCCAACTTCTCAGCCCCCTTCGCCCCGGTGGTGGCAAGGGCCATGTCGGGCCACTCCTGCTTTGCCCAGTTCAGGGCGTCGAAGATCCGGCCCGCGTCGTCCGAGGTGTCAGCCGTCGGCGCGCCCCGGAAGGCGATCACCGGACCGCCCGGGTCGGCCTCTCCAGATTTCCGACTGCGGATCGCCCGGATCGCCTGTTTGGCTTCCAGCTGGGCCGCGGTCAGGTGCGTACCGCGCCTCGAACCCCGCCATGCCGTCCAGACCTCCCCGGTCGCGATCGTCCAGGTTTCCGACGCCGCGTCCCTGATCATCTCGCAGGCCTGCGTCGCCGTATCGCCTGCTCGGGCTTTCGCTGTGGCTTCTTGAAGCTCGGTATCGGCCGCTTCTGAACCGTCGAAGTCTCGGTCAAGCGATCGCATCGTATCGCGTGACCGGTCTGCGTCTCGTTCGATCCGCCCGGCCGCCGAATGGAAGGCGCCGATCAGAGCCTCTCCCAGGATCGTCTGGTAGTCCTCCAGCGCCGTATCCGAGATCACGTCCACCAGCTCTGTCATGAGGGCTCGCCCGAGCTGAACCAGGGCGTCCTCTGTCGGGTGCGGACGTTGATCGCCGAGCGAACCTGTCAGGTCGTCGAAGGCGGAGTTGGACTTCTGGGAGGCGGAGGCGATGAAGGGATTGCTGTAGTAGGTCATTGAAACATTCCTTGAGAATGTCGAGCGCCCCATGCGCAACGACCCCGATTTTCGGCACATTGGGCCCCGGAAAGTCACCGGAGCGGACCGCCCTTCGCGGGCTGTGGAGGGGATAAGGCGAAGCCGTTGACTTTCAGGGTGATGTGACAAAATCGGAGGGCGTTGTGTGGGGGCAAGTCGTCGTCGCCCTTGGCGACGACGACACCGTTCGGCGCCGTCGCGCCGATGCGAACAGATGGACAACGATCTTCTCGTCCGTCGACGGCGGCGAGCCGCGGTCGTGGCATAGACGGTGATCCAGATAGCCAGTGACGGGGAGGGGCCTCGGCCTGTCGGTCGCCGGCAGTTAAAACAAAAAACGGCCCGACGCTTACGCGCCGAGCCGCAGATCGTGGATATGAGATGGTAGATCAGAACGGGATGTCGTCGTTCAAGTCATAGCCGCCGGCGGGCTCCTGCACCTGGTTGTCGTCTGCGGCGGTCTTTTCCGGCTGGATCCGTCGGTTCTTTAACCGGATGTCGCTCACGATCAGGCGCAGGTCGTAGTGTTCCACTCCGTCCTTGCCGGTCCAGGTGTCGTTTTCGACATGGCCCTGAATGACGACGCGACTGCCCTTCCTGGCGAACGGCTCGATGTATTTCTCGGTCGTCGCCTCGTTGAAGCACAGGCAGTTGAAGCCGGTGGTGCGCTCGCCGGGCGTGCCGTCGGCACGTCTGAACCGGGTCGTCTCCAGAACGCGGAAGCTGGCCCGTTTACGGCCGGAGCCTTGGGCGGACAGGATGGACGGGTCGGCGGCCAGATAGCCTTCGAGGGTAAGGGTCTGCATGGTCAGTCTCCTGATGATAAAAGTCGATTGACGGGGGTCAGGCGGCGAGGCGGTCGGAGCCGTCATCGCGGTCGGCGTGGATCTCCCGGTCTTCGGCCCAGTCGAGGACGGTCAGCCGGTTGACCACCAGCTCCTTGGCCGTGCGCTCCTGTCCCTCGCGGGTGGCGTAGGCGGTGTCGATGAAGGCGCCGATCACGACGACCTCACATCCCTTGGCCAGGCCGCGGGCGATGACCTTCTCGTTCAGGCCTTTGGACCAGCTGACGCAGTTTACGCCGACGATCCGGTCCTTGCCGGCGTTGTCGACGCCGCGCTTCTCGAGTAGCCGGAACACCGCCTTTGCGAAATCCTCGCTGATCTGTGGGTCGGCCGCCAACCGGCCAGTGAACACCATGGTCTGCATGGCAGTCTCCATTTGATCGAAGCGCCAAGGGAGCTGATCTCCCTCATCCCGCTTCACCCGAGACCTCCCTTCCTCCGGGCCTCCTCCTGACCGGACGGGGCCTTCGCCCCTTCCGGTCGGTTTGGCCGGTCCCGCTCAGGCTGCCAAGCCGTCGAGGACAGTCTGCACCGGATGTCGCCGCAGCACCGCCTCCAGCACCTCCGGCCGATCCACGGGCACGAACACCCGGGGCGTGAAGGCGATGATCTCGACGAAACATCCGAGCGCGACCAGGGCGTCCCGGTCGGTGCGGCCCCCGACCACCTCGATCCGCCACCGATCCATGACCCGCGAGCGCTTCAGCCACAGCCCACCGCTCAGCGAGAGCTGTACGTTCCGGTCCAGGATCGTGGCTGCGGTCTTTCCGCCGTCAGCCCAGGCCTCCGAGACATCGGTCAGGCCCAGGTTCGCTTTGAGGCTCCGGACCTGGACCTCGTCCAGCACCCGGCCTAGCCAACGCCGCCCATCGGGCGCGCGCACCCGGCGAACGGAACATCCGCGCGCCGGCAGCCGACCCCAGATGGGAAGCAGGAGACCCGTGGCGAGGGTGAGCTGGCGCGTGCGCCAAGGATCGGTCCTGGCTACCTCCTCATCCCAGACCCGCCGCCAATCGACGACGGTGGTCGGCTTCCAGGCGGATTCCTCAAATGCCTTCTCCGGCATGGTCTGGCGTCCATCCGGGCGGACGAGCCGCACGGCCGCGACTAGCCGGTCTTCGTCCGTGGTCGTGGTCAGCCCCAGCTCTGCGACTGCAGCCCGTCCGGACTTTTCATTGACGACGAACTGGTGGGCAAGATCGTCGACCTGGGCCACCGCGTCGTCGGATGTCAGGATCTCTCGGCGAACCCTGAGCGAGAAGGTGACCAGGGCGGTCTCCGCGCCCGTGGAGACATCGGTTCGGATCGTCTCCTGATCGACCACCTCCAGCTCTTCGGCCTCGATGTCCTCAAGGCCGCGATCCAGATCGCCCGAAGCCGCCGCGCGTTCGAGTATGCCGGACAGAATGCGATCGAAGTCCTCGAACAGGGCGTTCTGGTCGGCGATGCGCAGCGCCAGCAGCCGGTTCAGGAAGGTGTGGATGGGCGGCAAGTCGTCCGAGGGCTTGAGGCCACCGTCCGCATCGAGCAGCTTCAGGCCGGTCTTGGCCATGAAGGTCTCCAGGGTCATCGAGGCGAGTTCGCCGAAGGCGAGGGCGCCATAGAAGACCAGCAGCGCCCGGCGCGCCCAGGGGCTCTCCAGATTGTCCTCGGCACGGAACAGACCGGCCCCGGCGGTGCGACGCTCCCCGCGCGTCAGCGCGCCCAAGGTATCCAGCCGCCGCGCGATGGTCGAGGTGAAGCGCTTCTCGCCCTGGATGTCGGTGGCCACCGGCCGGAACAGAGGCGCGGACGCTTGGTGCGTCCGATGGCTGCGGCCCAGACCCTGAATGGCGGCGTCCGCCCGCCAGCCGGGCTCGACCAGATAGTGGACGCGGCGCTGCTGGTTTCCGGCCGAGAGGTCGGCGTGGTAACTTCGGCCCGTCCCGCCCGCGTCCGAGAAGATCAGCACGCGCTTGCGACCGGACATAAAGGCGTCGGTCTCAGCTCGGGCCGCCGAGGCACCCCGTCGTTCGACCACACGGCGACCGTCACGCTCCACCACACGTCGGGACCGGCCGGTGATCTCGGCGACGGCGTCTGTGCCGAAAGCGGCTAGGACGGCGTCGAGCACGCCCGGAACGGCGGGCAGGCAGGCCATGCGGGTGATCAGGAACTCGCGCCGCTCCAAAGCCTCCCGGCTGATCGCCGGCCGGCCGTCGACCATGACTGGAACCAGGGTCACGGCGCCGTCTTCACCCTCGACCGCCTCCATCAGATGAACTGGGAAGGCCTCGCGCAGGTAGTCGAGGACGTATTCTCGCGGCGTCAGGTCGATCGAGAGATTGTTCCACTCCTCAGGCGGGATGGACGCCAGCCGCCGCTCCATCACCGCCTCATTGGTCGAGACGATCTGGACCACGGCGGACCGGTCCGAAGCGAGGTCTTCCTGGATCGAGGCGACAAGGCTCGGGGCCTTTAGTCCTGCCAGCAGATGACCGAAGAAGCGCAGCTTTGCGCCCTCGAACGCGGAGTGCACCGCCGAGGCCGCCTGAGGGCTCTTCGGCTTGCCGTCGTCATCCGACAGGCCCGTGGCCTTCAGCGCCTCGGCCAGATTGGCGTGGATCAGCTGGAAGGCGTCGGCCCAGGCGTCCCAGATCGCGATGTCGTCCGCAGTCAGGGGATGGACGAGCGGCTCATACTCGACGCCCTCGAACGAAAGGCTGCGCGCCACATACAGGCCGAGCGCCTTCAGTTCACGCGCCACCAGCTCCATGGCCGCGACCCCACCTCGGTCCATGGCCTCCAGGAAGTCCGCGCGAGCCACGAACGGCGCTTCCGGTCCGCCCCACAGCCCGAGCCTGGCGGCATAGGCGAGGTTCTCGGCTGTGGTCGCTCCCGTGGCGGAGACATAGAGGACGCGCGTATCCGGTAGGCGGTTCTGCAGCGCCAGCCCCGCCATCCCCTGGAGCGAAGCCTTCTTCGTTCCCCGCGCGCCCTTGCCGCCACCGGCAGCATTGGCCATGGCGTGGGCCTCGTCGAAGGCGATGACGCCGTCGAAGTCTTCACCGAGCCAAGTGATGATCTGGTCGAGCCGAGACGGGCGAGCGCCCCGCGCGGGCTGGCGCAGGGTCGCATAGGTGGTGAACAGGACGCCGCGATCCAGCCGGATCGCCTCGCCCTGTTTCCAGCTCGACAAAGGGACGAGGTCATGGGCGCCGCCGCCGATGGCAGCCCAGTCGCGCCGCGCGTCTTCCAGGAGGGCGTCATTGCGCGACAGCCACACGGCTCGGACCCGGCCCTGGGCCATGTTGTCGGCGACGACGGCGGCGATCTGGCGGCCCTTGCCACAGCCAGTTCCGTCGCCGAGGAAGAAGCCGCGCCGAAGCTGGACGGCAGCCTCGTCGTCGTCGCGCGAGAGAACCACATCCTGCGGCGCTTCGCCAAGCCGCCAGCGACCCGGAAGATGCGAACCATGCGCCTCTCCGGCGTAGATGACGGTCTCGGTTTGAGCATCCGAAATTCGTGCATCCTCGCGCATTGCGGGCGGCAATATCGGGCGATAGGTCGGAGCCGGCGGCGGGACCGAGGCCATCGGCCCGGACTCCACCAACGGCGACGGGTGTGGCCGAGGATCGGACAGGACGATCCGCGCGAGGCCGTGGGCTTGATAGAGGCCAACGTCGCGGCCTTCGCCACTCCAAGCGCGGACTTCATAAGCCAAGGGCTCGGCCCCGGCCAGGAGCGCCAGCCGCCCGGTAGGGAGGGCCAAACTCCGCTCGCGCGGGCTCAGGAAGGCCTGGGCCGCAAGGATGGTGAGGACACGAGGTTTGGCGTCCTTGCGTTCTGGGAGCCGGATGATGGCCGCGATCGCTTCCACCAAATCGGCAGCGTCGATGACCGGCGCCTCGCCTTCGACCGCCTTGGTCCGATCAACGACCACCAACCCGGTCTCGATTGACGTTCCATGTTTGGCGAATGCGCCGGGGGGTAGGGCGATCCGGCCGATGACGGTGCCGTGCGCGCGAAAGCGGCGCGCCAAAACATCATCGCTGAGCGCCGACAGGGGAACGATCGCCGCCATCCGGCCGTCGTCGGAAAGAGACTTGAGGCCCGCGACGATATGATCGGCGAGGTCGGCGAAGGGTGGGTTGGTGACCACCACGTCGAACCCGCCCGCGCCCGCAGCCAGATCGTGGATGTGTCGCCCATCGTGGCGCGTTCGCGTCGCCGATGAAAACAGACGGTCCAGCAAGTTCGCGCGTCCCGGCGCGATCTCGTTCAGCGCCAGAACGCCGCCGCATGCCTCGGCGACCGCAGCCAGCAGACCGGTACCTGCCGAGGGTTCAAGCACCCGGTCGCCGGGCCGGACCTGCGCGGCGAGCACGACCAGGGCTGCCAGCTGCGGCGGCGTCGAGAACTGATCCAGCGCGACCTGCTCTTCGCTCCGGCGCGTATGGGTCAGTCCAAGCGCAGAGACCGAAGCCAGGAGGGTGGCGATTTCCAAGGGCGCGTCCTCTAGACGGGCCACCTGTGGCGCGAGCCGACGGATCTGAAGTACCGTCGACGCCTCGATCGCGTCGTAGGCGTCACGCCAGCACCAGGCACCTTCCGCGTCTGACGCTCCGAAGGCGTTGGTCATTACGCCGGCGACCAGGCGTCGATCCAGAGGCCGGGATCGGGCCAGATGGACGGCGAACGCTCGGGCGGCGGCCATGATATTGGCGGCGGCGTCGGACGCTGTGGGATCGGCGAACAGCGACAGGCTTGAGGTCGAGGGCATGGCGGGCTCCGGTCGCCTGGAGTGGAGGGCACCTCCCTCTCAATCCTCCAACCCCGCCCTTTCCCAACCTTTCGGACGCCGGGGTGCAATGAGAACGCCGCCCCGGTCGGAACCGGAGCGGCGTTGTCTTCTGGCAAAGCTGGTTAGGCGACGGCGGACTCGAGCGCGGCTTCCCCGGAAGTGGTCACCACAAAGATGCCAGCGCGGTCGTCAGCCCGCTCCTCTTCGGCGTCACTGTCACCATCACCGGACTCGACATCAATGTCCGCATCGGCAGGGTTCGACCATGACAGGCCGGGCGGTGACCAGCTCCGCGCCGCAGCCTGCTCGGCCACCCAATCGACCAGTTCGTTTTTCTTGAGTGACTTGGCCCTTTCGTCCTCGGCACCCATGGTTTCCAGCATACCCAACAACAGGGCCTTGGAGTGCGGCTGCAGGAACCCCGCGTCGGGCGTCCAATGCAGGGTGATGTCCGCATGGCAGAGCTCAGCCAGCTCCGCCGCTTCGGCCCGGGCCCGGCGACGGATCAGGCTCGTCCGCTCTTCGCGTAGGTCGAGGCTGATGGCCGTCAGTTCGGCCAGCAGACCCATCTTGTCGCCGTGGGCTAGCGCATGGACCCAGGCAATCACGGTCTCCCCCGAAGCCTGCCAGGCGGCTCGCCGCTCGTCGATCCGTTCATACACTTCACCGTCCAAGGAGGCGATCACTCGCCCCCCCGTCGGGTTAAAACCGCTGGCGAGGATAGTTAGGGCCGAATCCGAGCGCGCCACGAGGGTTCGCAGGACCAGGACGGTGAACAACCGCGCAATCAGGGAGGTCAGCGCGACGCGGGGGTCGTCGGCCAGGGCCCGGATCAGCCCGCGCGTCGCCACATCGGTCCGGACAGCGTGAAGCGCGTGGTTGACGCCCTCGGTCTCGGGCTCGGGGGCCTCGGTTTCGGGCGGCCGATAGGCTGGCGGAGGCGGTGAGCGACCGGGCGCATCCTCCAACGCGACCTCTTCATCTGCCTGGGGTTCTTCGGGCGTGTAGCATCGAATATCGACACCGGTGCCCGATGCCGGCCAAAGCATCAGCGTGGTGACCGCTCGGCCACCACAGCCGGTCTGGTCTGCGGTGATCCTGGCGCGGATCATGTCGACGATCGCGAGATCGGCGAGATTGGCGCTATCGGTATCGGCCAAAGCTGTGCGAACCGCCTCGGCGCGCTCATTGAACGCCTCGCGTTGGGCGCGGTAGCGCTCCATGTCCTCGGCCGGCAGTTGACCACCATAGACATAGCCGAGCGCCTCGAGATCTTTGGGTAGCTCGGGTTCCGGACCGGCGGTGACATGGACCGTCACCCCTTCGGCTTCGAACACGGCGGCGATGCCGCGAACACGCTCCGTCCAAAGGTCGGTCAGGATGTCCGGATCAAGCAGGACCGGAGCCAGTTCGCCGAACAGGTCGGTGACCGTGCGGCCACCGGCACCACCGTAGGCGACGGGATCGACGAGGGCGCAGCGGCGATCCCGTATCGTCACGCGGCTCTCGTCCAGCCGCTCGAGAATGCGCCAGTCCTGGAAACCGTGGCCGGCCATGGCCGCCTCGGCGAGGTCTGCCTGTTCGGTCTTGTCGGGCAGACGAGCGAGAAGCTTGGCCTGCTTCAGCGTCAGGCGTCCGGCCTTCAGGGCCTCCAGGCTGACGGAGGGCAGGGCAGAGAGCGCGGCGAGCCGCCGGATCTCGACCTCCGCATACCCCAACGCCTTGGCGATGACGTCGATGGTCAGTTTGGACTTCAGCATCCGGCCGATGGCGGCGATGACATCGGCGATGTGAACCGGAACGGCGGTGTTGGTGAGCAACACAGCTGCGGCCTGACGCGCTGGATCGATCTCAACGACGATGATGACAGGATAATTGTCGTCGATGACGCCGGCCTCCAGCAGGAGGCCAAGGGCGAGCAGGCGACGGCGGCCGTCGAGCGCCATCCAGGCGGCTTCCTTCTTGCCGCGACCTGGGCGAACAGTCAGCCGCTGGAGCAGGCCCGCAGCCTTGATGGTGGAGGCTAAAGTGGAGATGTCGTCATCGGCCGGCTCGTCGTAGCGAAGGTTCTCGCGGGCGACGTTCACGTCGCCAAGGCGGGCGGTACGCTCGTCGCGATCAACCACGACGGCGGTCACCTGGGCGGGGGCAGGGATTTGGGTTGGATTGGTCATGAAGGCTCTCCGGCCGGGCGTCGGGCCATCCCGCCGCTCCGGCGTCCCTCAGCGCCCTTCCTTTTCCCTCCGCTTTGCCTCGTCGGCCTCGACGTCGTTCCAGTCACCAAAGGGCGGATTGGGCCAGACGGCTTCTGCCGCCACGCCCAGGCGGATGAGGCGTCGGCGCAACCGCATCGCCGCGTTCTCACCCACCTCTCCGCGATCGGCGGCGATCAGCACCCGTCGCACCTCTGGCGGCGGCGACCACGCGGCCAGATTACTGGCCGCCAGAAGAGCCCAGCCCGGAAGCTTGAAACAATCGATAGCGGACAGGGTGGTGACGACACCCTCACCCACGAGCATTTCCTCGCCGGCGGCAGAGAGCCTCACGGCCGCGCCCGCCGGGACGATGCCGACCGTCTTCCGGACCAAGCTCAGTCCCGAGGCTGGACGTCCGACCGGGTCCAGATAGGTCAGCTCGACTGCGGTAAGCTGGTCGTTCGCGTTGCTGATCCGGGCGGTGAGGGCATGCCGCACGTGGCTGCCGACACGATAGACCGAGATCGGTGCGTTCGTGTGATGCCGAAGGTTCAGCACGGACCTGCCGCATCGCACGGCGCGATGGCGAAGATAGCGGTCAGCCGTTGATCCCTCGCCAATCGGCAGAGTCCCGTCCCATAGACGAGCGGCGGTTTCCACCCGCTGCCGACGATCCGGCTTTGAGAAGGAGGCCCCGACCAACCTGCCGCAGGTAAGCTGGCCGCTTCGATCGATGAAGCCGCGTTGAAGCAGATCGTCGCGTATGACACGCCAGTCTGTCCCGGCGAAACCGTGGATCACCACACGTCCCTCTGAGAGCAGGAGGGACACCGACCGGTCCGCGTCGCTGTGACCCGGGGCAGGGACGTTCGCGCGAGTGCCGCCGCAATAGAGGTCACCGCCCAAGGCGGTGACGATGGGGCGCAGGGTCATCAGATCAGACCCAGTGACTTGAAGCTCGCCGTGCCTTCCCGGCCCACGATCAGATGATCGTGGACCTGGAGATTGAAGAGCTTCGCCGCGTCGACGATCTGGCGGGTCACCTTGATGTCGGCCTGCGACGGGGCCGGGTCGCCGGAGGGATGGTTATGGATCAGGATCAGCGCGGAGGCCGAGAGTTCGAGAGCGCGACGGATCACTTCGCGGGGATAGACGGGAGCATGGTCTACCGAGCCGTCGGCGACCCACTCGTCGCGCAACAGAATGTTGCGGCGATCGAGATAGAGGGTGCGAAACTGCTCACGGGGCAGATCAGCCAGAGCGACCCGAACATAGGCCAGCAGGGCATGCCAGGACGTCAAAACTGGTCGCGAGCAAGCTGTGCTGCGCGCCAGACGAACACTCAGCTGGCGTAGAAGTTTGAGATCCAGGGTTGCCGCCGCTCCGACGCCGTGCACGCGCGCCAGTTCGGTGGCGTCAGCGGCGGCGATGCCGCCCAAATCTTCGAAGCGTTCCAGCAGGTCAGCGGCCACCCGCCCCACAACGGGAGCCGCGAGGTTTCGACCGAGAAGCAGACACAGCAGATCGTAGTCGGACATCCGCTCCATGCTCGATGGCTCTGGCGTGTCTAGACATGCGTTCGATCGCGCAGGTCGGATCGGATGGGAATGGGCTGAAATCTTTCTCACGGCGGCCTCCCGGCTTCCGCTCCGCGTCGGAGCGCCGGCCAACGCCCTCACTTTCTCCCTTTGCATAGGCACCCGAAACGGCCAAGCGAAGGGACAGCGCGAGGGAACAGGCCGGCATTGGTGCGGTTGCAAACCTCGCTGGTGGCAACCTGACCTAGTCAGTGCTGAGCGTGCCAGCTGAGGCAAATCTCGTGGCCGTTGCGAAGGCTGTGACGACACTTGTTGCCGATGGGATGCAAAAATTCTGGCTCGCGGCTGTGAGTCCGCGGGCACCGGATATTTGTTCGATCGAAATAGTCGAGCCGAGAACTTGTAGCGCAGTCCCACAGTGTAACTCCTGCCGTAGCATTACATTTGCGCTTTTATATGGAGGTGGGCCCGTCGAGCGACGGCCTGGTGTGCTCTTCGCCATAGGGACCATGCGATGACTTGGGCTGGCCGGATCTGGCGCTGAGCCAGGCGATTGGCGATGCGGCGGATTTCCTGGGTCGACCAGCGGATCAACTCTTTTGAAGCAGCTGTCGCGTCCTCCACGCTTTCGTTTTTGGGGGCGTGGGATGTTGGCGTGGTGGCGGATGGCGGCGGTCATGGCGAATGCCAGCATGACCAGGGCGACGTGCCGATGCCAGCCGTGCCAGGAGCGGGTCTCATTGTGATCGAGGCCTAGTTCGTTCTTGGCGGTCTCGAAGCTGTCCTCAATGGCCCAGCGGTGGCTGGCCCGATGAAGGTCCAACGATGTTACCGATTCGAGACTTCAACTTGGCCATGACCCCTGTTCGCGACACCGGATCGTTATGCCGATCGGCGAGCTAGAGCGTTCGGCGGTCAAAAGGAATCAAAGGAGCGCGGACCTCAGGTCCGCTCTTGTCGCCGCCGAAAAGCGGACCTGGAGGTCCGCGCTCCAAGGGCGCCGCAACTCACCCGTCGAACGCTCTAGGAGCATGGCCAGCCCGGGACGCCAGAACCGTGGGCGCGCTGCTTTTCGGGTGACGGCGTCCAACCTCGGACCTGGGCAACGACGTCGCCGTCAGCCTTCAGGATGGTTTGGGCGAAGCATTGCGGTACAAGTCGAACGGTGCGTCGACCGCACTGGCGGTACTGCTCGGAGGTTACGGTGCCAATCGGTAGAACCGTCGAACTGGTCGTGTCGCGAAATGATGACCGCTGGACAGTGATGTGCGACGGGACCGTGCGCGGAAACTACGACTACAAAATCGATGCCGAGGAAGCCGCTATCCGACTTGCCAAGCAGGCGCATGCGAAAGGGCAGTCCAGCGGCGTGGTGTCGCCGGACCACCGCAGCAGGATGCGCTGCATTTGGCCAAACTAGTGGATAGAATGTGACGGAAGGAACCGTATTAGAGTCTTATAAAACAGCTTCTTACAAGCGCTGTGCGGGTTCCAGGCCTTTGAATCTCATCACTAGAGTCTCCTGTTCGACGGGACAGGCAATCTGATGTCCGAAAGGCAGCTGGACGGTCGACCAGCAGACAGTCGAGAGGTCAGCATGGGCAAATATGGTTCGTTGGCCGGCTATTTGCGGCGCAAGCACCAACCCGAAGTACGGCTGAGCTTTCGCGCGGTCGAGCGGATTGTCGGCGGTATTCTGCCGAGGGCGGCAAACGACCCGCTCTGGTGGGCTTTAGGTGGGAATATGGCGGATGAGGCGCCGCAGAAGCAGGCTTGGGCGTCCGTTCGTTTCGCGCCGGAAGTTGATTTGCAAAGAGAAACCGTCAGGTTCGTCCGGAGAAGGTAAGTTTCAAGCTGCGATGCCGGAGGGTCCGCAATTGTCGCGAACCGAAAACCGAGGCTGACCCGATCATCAGCCTTCGACCCCGCTACTGAATGTTGTATCTCAACTTGCTCCACGGGGGTGGCGGGCGGAGGCGAGTCCAAAGCCCTCTTGCCCTGAGGCACTTCACAACAGGTGCGGCTGCGGCGCTGGCGAACCTAGAGTCGCCGCGTGACAGGCGTCCGGCGTCGCCGATGGAAAAGCAGCAAGGCTGCGACAGCATCAGCCTTGTTCGGGCTCTGGTTTCGCCGTCAATAGCGATGGTCCTGGCGTCGGACACCGCTGTCCTGTGCCAGATGTCCTGAAGCGCCCCTTCGTCGCTGTCCCCGGGAGGAGGTAACTACGTCCTTCGCCAATGGATTCTGGCCGACAACCTACTGCGTCAGGGGGCGCGGGCCACTGTTGAGCGGTAGTCGAATGCTGCAGCCGACACCGGAGGCGGCATAGGAGGAGATCGCCGTGCCGCCATGGACACCCAGGCTGCGAGCGATCAGCTCGCTTCCAAACCCCCGTCTCGTCGGCGGGGCAACGACAGGTCCGTCACGTTCCAGCCATGTCACATCCAGCAGAGGCGGCGCGTCTAGAGGGACTTTCCAGTCCACGCTCAGCCGCCCGGCTGAGGTCGAAAGCGCGCCATACTTCGCCGCATTAGTGGCAAGCTCGTGCAGGACGAGAGCCAGGGCAACAGCGCCCTGTCCGTCCAGACCGATGTCCTGTCCGGTCAAGGTAATCTTGCTGTCATCGTCCCGATAGGGCGCCAATTCCGACTCGAGCAAAAGTCGAAAACTGACATCGGTCCATGAGCTGCGGACGAGCGCATCGTTGGTCCTTGAGATGGCGGCGAACCGACCTTGCAGCGCCTCCTTGAAATCAACGACGGAGACCGCCCGATGGGCGGTCAGGGTCACGATCGAATCGACGACCGCCATGGTGTTCCTCAGTCGATGCGCGACTTCGCTCGCTATAAGCTGTCGCTGCCGTTCCGCGGTCTTTCGGGCGCTGACGTCGCGTACGACGACAGTGACGATGTGTTGCCCGCCAATCACCTGACGCGACAGCGTCGCTTCCATCGACAGTTCTTCGCCGTCCTTACGTCGTCCCAGGACTTCTCGCCCTTCGCCCATGGATCTGCGCACTGGCGCATTGGACGAACAGAAGCGTCTCACGTCTTGGCGATGCCGATCATGAAAGCGCGTCGGGATGAGCGCGTCGATTGAGCCGCCCAGAACTTCGTCGCTGGTGTACCCGAAGATTTCTTCAGCCGCGCGGTTGAACAGGATAACGCGGCCGGTGTGATCGGTGCTCAGCACGCCGTCGCCGATCAGCGACAGGATCGACTGAAAATCCGCCCCGAAGGGAAACTCCGTCACGAGCTTGTCTTGCCCTTGCCTGCGCAGACCATAGGTTTTCTTCTGTTCCAGCTGGCTCACGTCCGTGAAGCGAAAATCAGGTCGTGTCCAGTCAAGGATGACGGCCCCCCCCGCCGTCAGACAAGAGGCGCGCCTTGTTTAGCCGATAATGAACCAAACGTCGCTGCGGGCGGACCAACCACGATGTCGGCGCAGGTTTCCTTGCTTTCCTGGCGGTCGATGAGCGCTGTCGCATAAAGCGTGGTGTCTGCTACGTCCCGCGGCGCTTCCGCGAAAGGTCTTTTGGCCAGCAGGTCGCCGTAGACGTCCAGATACCGTCGGGCCATGGCCGTGGCCGAAAAGCGGAGGTCGAAACGGGCACGGATCGCCTCGCGGTCGAGCAGATGGGCCCGCCCGGCGGCCGCGATGGCCTGCTCCAGCGTATCGACCAGATAGCCGGTCTCACCGTCCTCGATGACTTCGGGCGTCGAACCGCAGCGGAAGGCCACGACGGGGGTACCGCAGGCCATCGCCTCGATCATCACCAGGCCGAAGGGTTCGGGCCAGTCGATGGGGAACAGCAGGGCCTCGGCCCCTCCCAGGAAGGCCGATTTCTGGTGATCGCCGATTTCGCCGATGAACTCGACCAGCCGATTGGCGTCGATCATCGGCTTGATGACGGTCTCCCAATAGACCTTGTCGGCGGCGTCGACCTTGGCCGCCATCTTGAGCGGCTTGTTCAGGGCCGTGGCGATCTGGATCGCCCGGTCAGGCCGCTTCTCGGGTGATATCCGGCCCAGGAAGGCGAGGTAACCGTCGGACTTCGGCGAGAAGCGGTAGGTCTCGTCCGGCATACCGTGGTGCACCGTGGCCTTCCAGTTGACCAGCGGCAGGGGCCGGCGTTGATCATCCGAGATCGAAACCAGACCGAATTCGGGCCAGCGTTCGTAGACGCCCCCGATATCCTTCATGTCCAGCCGCCCGTGCAGCGTCGTCAGCGTCTTGTCGGCGTGGCGTCCGAACATCGGAAACTGGATCATGTCGGTGTGGAAATGGATCACGTCGAAATCGTCGGCGCGCTTCAGCACCTCGGCCAGCATGATCATGTGAGCGGCCAGATCCGACTTCAGCGCGGCCGGGTCCAGCCGGATGGCCTGATCGCGCACCGGGATCAGACGCGCCCGCGTCTCGGCGTCAGCCGAGGCGAACAGGGTCACGTCATGACCCAGATCGACCAGGGCGTCGGTCAAATGGGCAACCACCCGCTCGGTCCCGCCGTACAGCTTGGGCGGCACGGCTTCATACGGCGGCGTAACTTGCGCGATCTTCATGATTGCGGACCTATGCGCCAAGTCGGATCGGGCTTGCGGGCGCTCAATCGACCGGCCCACTTGAAGTGAGGCGTTTCATATGAAATCGCGACTTCGCGCGGATCGGGCTCGATGCTCATTTTGCGCTCGCCACTCTGATGCCGATTACGATCGGCTTGCCTGATCTCAACGGGTGTGGTTCGCCGTAGATCGCGAGGATCATCGGCTCGCCGGTTTCCATGGAAACGTTGAGCTGGAGAGATGCCTGGTCGATCGTGATTGTCAGCCGGCGACCTCGCCATTGGACGCTGAAACCCAGTTTGCTCCAGCCGGGTGGCAAGCGGGGGGCGAGGCTCAAGCCGTCCGGCCCGAACGACAGACCCGCAAAACCAAACACCGTCATCGACCACAGGCCGCCCTGGGCCGCGATGTGGACGCCGCCGCCGATCGCCAACTTGGTGTCGGCGAGGTCGATCGCCGCCGTCCGATGGAAATAGTCCAGCGCCAAACCGGTCTCGCCCAGACGAGCGGCAACGAGGCCATGCGTCGCGGTGCTCAAGGAGCTGCCGTGGCCGCAACGGGGCTCGTAATACTGGAAGTTTTTCCTGCCCGCATCGCCGGCGAACTCAGCGGGCAGTAACGCCAGCAGGGCCACGACATCGGCCTGTTTGATCACCTGGGACCGCTGGGTCCGGTCACGGCCGAGCACGATGTCCATCGGGACGGATCGGCCCGCATAGGCCGACAGGTCCACATCCTCCAGACCGAAATACCCCGAAAACTGCTCGTACATTCCGGAGCGCGGGTCGAGGCCGATCGCCATGGTTTCTGCGACGCCGGACCAGTGTCGAAGCTCAGCATCGTCCAGACCGAGTTGTCTTGAATGTTGGCCCCAGCGCTCCGGCCACCGCTCGCGAAACAAGCCGACCACCTCAAGGGCGCGCCGAATGTTCCACCGCGCCATGACGTTGGTGAAAGCGTTGTCGTCGATACCCTCGTGATATTCGTCCGGGCCCATCACGCCACGGATATGGCAGAGCCCATCCGCTTCAGGCTGGGCCCGGCTGGACCAGAAACGGGCAGTCTCGAACAGGATTTCGGCTCCGGCCTCGTTCAGAAATGCTTCGTCGCCCGTCGCTTGCCAGTACTGCCAGACGGCATAGGCGACGTCGGCGCTGATATGTTGTTCCTGCGCGCCGGTCAGGATGTCGAGGATCTGTCGGTCGGGGCCGATGGACTGCTCCGGCGTCGTTTCGTCTCCGGTATCCGTGGACTCCCAGGCATAGAAAGCGCCGCGCCATCCTCGGTCGGCTGCCTTCTTTCGTGCGCCACCCAAGGTATGGAAGCGGTACATGAGCAGTGATCGGGCCGCCTCCGGCCAGGTCAGGGTGTAGAAGGGCAACAGGAAGATTTCCGTGTCCCAGAAAACATGCCCCAGATAGTCGTCCCCGGTCAGCGCCCGCGCCCCGATAGAAACCCGCGGGTCCGCGGGATTGGCGGCGCTGTTCAGTTGATACGCCGCAAACCTTAGCGCCTGCTGCGCCACGTCGTCGCCCTGGACCTCGATGTCGCTGCAAGCCCAGCGGTCCGCCCAGGCGGCCTCATGATCCTCGAGCACACGTCGCCAGCCCCGTCTCCCGGCGGTGGCGAGACTTTCCCGCGCCCCTTGGCCGGAACCGAGACCTTGCGCGTCGCCCCGCGAGACGGCGACCGTGCGCTCAAAGCAGACGACCTGTCCCGGGCGGGTCGTCCAGGTCCATGACCATCTGAACGGATCGGCTGTGGTCGCCTCGATCTCGTCGCCGTCGATGCGCAAGGCCGCCATCGTGGCCATGGCGACTTCTTTTCCGGACTGTCTGGTTCGCCAAACACCGAGATCCTGTTCAAGGCGCTCGGATACGAGGGCCCGGCTGCCGCCTTCGATCGAGGCTTCGAGGGTCATCTCGACCTCGCCGTGATCGACTTCAAGAGAAAGGAGTTGCAGGCCGATGGCGCGCTGGCTCTGTGACACGAGGCGCAACATGTGCACTCGGACGTCAGCGACCGCGTCACCAACCTGGCGACATCGCGTGAGCACCACACCTCGACGCATGTCGAGCGTCAGAGGATGCGCCGGCCCATCGTCGAAATGCTGGACGAGTTGTCCGTCTGGAGAGGAGATGCGGATCTGTAGCCACCCGGGAGCGGCAACGCGCTCCGGAACAGGCCGATCGGTATCTGGCGTGTTGAACAGCCCCGCCACGTAGGTTTGCGCTGAAACGAGCGCCCGCGGCGATGGATTGATCGCCTGAATTCCCCGCACGCCCAGAAAGCCGTTGCTGATTGCGAAACGCGTTTCGCGATTGCTCTCGCGCAGCGGATCACAGCCATCCGCATGCAGAAGCCATGTCGTATCCAGGCTTGGCTCCAGAGCCTGCCAGATCGTTCTGTGACCAGTCATGACGTCCGTCCGCTGAGCCGGCCGAGCGCAAGGTCGCCGAGGGCGATCTCGTCCAGACTTGCCACCATCAGATCTGCCCTGGCCTTCCTGAGTGCCTCGGCATCGCCGAGCCGGGCGACGCCAAGTGCTGTCATGCCGCCCGCACGCGCTGCCGCAATGCCGGCGGTCGCGTCTTCCGCCACAATGCATTGAGCCGGCGGGACACCGAGCTCGGAAGCCGCGATCAGGAATATCTCCGGGTCCGGCTTGCCTCGTCTCAGATCGCGACCACAGACGTTGACCGTGAAGACGTCGAGCAGGCTCCGGGCGCTGTTGAGGAGGATTGCTCGCATCATCGCATCGGCGTTCTTTGACGAGGAGGCGACCGCCAGGGGCCAGCCGAGAATACCGACGGCCTCGACGAATCGCAGTGCGTCCGGGAAGGCGGTTACCGTCCCCATCGCGATCAAACCTTCAAGCCGGGCCTGCTTGCGCTCGGCGTAACCGACCGCTTCGCGTTCGGCGTTACGGACGCCTAGAGCCTTGAGTCCGGAGATGGCACCGGACAGGCGCGGCTTGCCTGCGACGTGGGCCTGATACAGGGCCGTCGTGAACCGCTCCGCTTCGGCGAGGTCGCCCAACGCCTCACGCCAGGCGCGTTCGTGAGGGGAGGCGAGTAGGACCCCGTCGACGTCGAAAATGAAGGCGGTCAGCGTTTCCAGCGTTGAAACCAGGATTTTGTAGTTCCGCACATGGTCATTCGCGCTCCGTTCTCAGATTAAACGTCGATCCAACATAGCTGTTCTGGATCGACGGACGTTGATCCTGATCAATGCGGGATCAGGGCCGCGTCCGTCCTGTGCAATCCAGGGAGCTGAACGATGATCCACGCGACAACCATGACCCACCCCGGCAAGTTCGGCACAGGCGGCCCTGTCGCGACTCTTGACTCCGGGGCAGGGTCGGAACGGGCATCGGAGCCGTCAGTTCCGAGGCCGCGTTCACCGGCCTACCCGCAGTCTGAACCATCGTTTTGCAGGATGGCAACAGAGCCGATGCCGACGCAGGTTTCAAACCTCCCGGGACGAGTGTCATGACCCGTCCGGTGCGGGTCGCGGTGAACGGCTACGGCGTCATCGGAAACCGTGTCGCGGACGCGGTCACAGCCCAGAACGACATGATCCTTCTCGGTGTGGCGGACGTCGCAACAGACTGGCGCACGCGTGGGCTTGGGGCCCAGGGCGTGCCGCTCTTCGCCTTGGTTCAGGAAACCCTGATCCGGGGGGAGCTCGATCGCGGCGAGGCCGAGCGCGTGACCCGCCTTCCCGAACGCAGCGCCCGGCGCATCCTCAAGGAACTGACGGAACGCGAGCTCCTCGTGTCCGATACGCCGAAAGGACCCGTCTCGCTCCGCTTCCCGGCGGATACGCTCAACGTCTTGTTTCCAGGTCTCTACGCCTAGACCTCAGGAATGAGGGGGCCTTATTCGACGACGATCACACCGCTAACGGGGTCCCTTTTGGGCTCTGACACAGTTTTGGTGACGGGATCACGGTGTCGAGCCTATCAGCTTGGCCTGTAGGAGATCGAGCTTTCCGCGGCCGTACATCTGGCGTTTGACGAGCTTGAGCTTGGTGATCTGACCCTCGACTTGGCCGTTGGACCAACCAGAGGTGATCGCCGCGCGGACGGCATTGATATCGCGGTCAATGCCGTTGGCGAAGGACGACACCAGGCTGGCGCGACCACGCTCGATCCAGGCGCACAGGCCGCTCTCAGTCTTGCGACGGATCATCAGGTGGAAGCCGGCGATGATCTCGCGAGCTTCGATCAGCGCCGGTACGCCGGTCTCGACCGCAGCGACGGTGACTGTGTCGGCCTTTGTGAGCGCATCTCGGGAGACCGTCACCAAAACTGCGTCAGAGCCCCTTTTCCACGCCGATCCACAGGGCGGGGGGGGCAACAGGCCGGTCTTCGCAGACGCAGCCCGCCAACACTGACAGCCTAAGTTAGCGCGTGGCGATCTTGCCGTACTTCCCTGCATTCAGTTGCGGAGCAGGCACCCTAACCAGAGCTGTCTCGATGCCTTCCAGCAAGGCCTCGACCTGGATCGGCTTGGCCACGAACGTATCCATGCCAGCTTGCTTATAAGCCTCGATCTGGTGGGTCATGACGTTGGCGGTCAGGGCGACGATTGGGACGGGCGCTCGGCCCATCGACTTTTCGTCGGCGCGGATTGAACGGGCTGCAGTCGGGCCGTCCATCACTGGCATCTGCACATCCATCAGGATCAGGTCCCAAGGACCGTCCGGTGCCCCCTCGCGCCACGCTTGAATGGCCTCAGCGCCGTTCTCGACGATGTGGGGGATGATCCCGACCTGGCTGAGCAAGAGTGTCAGGACCTGACGGTTTACCGGATGATCCTCGGCCGCGAGTACGCGCAGGCGTCGACCGCCTTCCGTGCGGCCGTCCGTCGAAATCATTGCCGACACGTCCTCCGGGCACAGTTCCGCGTCAATCCTCTCAACCGGCACGTCAAATGTTAAGCGCAAACCGTGCGGCTCGACATGGTCAGCCTTGATCGACCCGCCCATCAGCAGGGCCAACTCTCCGCAGATCGAGAGGCCGAGGCCCGTACCGCCGAACCGGCGCGTAGTCGAAGCATCCGCTTGGACGAACTTCATGAACAGCCGCGCCAGTTGCTCCGGCGTCACCCCCGACCCGGTATCCTCGACGACGAAACGCAGGCCAACGCCGGCGGCGCTTGCGGTTACGGTCACGCGGCCCTCGTCGGTGAACTTGACCGCATTGGAAATCAGGTTGGACAGGATCTGGCGCAGCCGATTCGTGTCGCCGCGCCAGATTCCGAGGGCACCGGGATCGATCCGCGTCTCGATGGCCAAGCCTTTGGATTCCGCGACGGCCAGAAACGTCTCCTGGGACCGCTGGACCATGGTCTCCAGATCGAAGGCGGCGAATTCGAGCTCCACCTTGCCTGCCTCGATCTTCGCCAAGTCCAGCACGTCGCTGAGGATGACCAGAAGCGCTTGTCCCGACTAACTGACCACGTCCAGGCGTTCACGCTGCCGTTCGGACAGGTCATCGGCGGCCATGGCCTGGGCCATGCCCAGAACGCCGTTCAACGGCGTGCGAATCTCGTGGCTCATGGTGGCCAGAAATGCGCTCTTGGCTGAGTTGGCATCCTCGGCGGCGTGTTGGGCTTCTTCGATCGAGCGCAGGGATGCGGCCAGACGCTCAGCCATCACCAACCCACCAGCGAAGATGAACGCCGCAGCCAGAGCAATCTGGAGGCAGGGCAGCAGTTCGACGCCGGAGGCATAGGCTCCAATCGGCAGGAAGGCCAGATAGACCGCTTGGGGGGCGAGCGAAGCCGCCAACAGCCGGCGCGACGCGTGGCTTACTGTCACCGCATTGATTATGGCACCACTCGTCAGCAGGGATGCGCACAACAGACCGGTCACAGTCCCGCCCAAGGCCTGGGCCGCGCCGAAGGCACCGAACACCATGTTGTTGACCACCACCAAGGCCAGACAGGCCCAAGCGTATCGCTCTTCCCCCAGCCAGGCTGCAGCCTTCGATCGCGCCTGGAAACGCAGTTCGACCACCTGAAGCAGTCCATAGACCGTCAACCAGCCGACCGCGAACATCTGTCCGACGAGAGGAAAGAAGGCGAGCGCGATCAGGACCCCGATACCCACGCGCAAAGCCCACTGGCTGGCCCGATTGGTCATGGCCTGATTGATGGCTCGCCGATGGTGCGGCGTCATTAGTGCCTCCGAGCTGTCAAACAGTGGAACGGCCTGTCGACCTTCGCAGACTGCCGACCCTAGTCGGGCGGGATTACCAACGGAATAATTTGGGCTGACAATGCCCGACAAGCCCCTTCGGGGCGGGCGGCATCCGAAGTTCTGGTGACGTTTCGCGGAACGCTTCTTAGACGCATTTCGCGGGCGGGACAGGACGGGTCAGCGTCGGCTGTTTTCGCCGTGGACCGCGTTGGCGCGCTGAGCGCTTGCTGCCCACTTCAGCCGCGACTTTTCAATCGACGCGAACGGCGATGCGATCACAAAGCGGAATCCACGCATCGCCACGCTTCCATTCCCATTCGATATTCTGAGTCCGGTTATTGTCCGCGAAAGTCGTCGTGGCACGTTCCATGTCGCCTGTCAGCGTCCAGACCTTGCCAGTGCGGGTGAGCCGATAGTGTCGATAGAACCCGTGATTCTCAAACGACCTGGCGAAATACCGACCGGTTTGGGGATCGACGCCCAAGATGCTCAGCGTGTCGAAGCGACTCCCGGCGATATCGGCTCGCTCGTCCTGGACGAGGAAGAAAGACCCTGTGTGCCACGCTCCCTCGTGCGTACTGACCCAAGGCTCGCCGTTGCTTTTTGGAACGTCGCCCGAGTGACCGGTGCCACCGTATGACATGCCTCGCGCAGTCCATTTGCCGAGGAACACGTCCAGCGCTGCATGTTGCGCGTTGCGCATGGGAGTGCCGGTCACCACCGATTCTTTCCGTCGATCACCGTAACGGGCCAGTCCGCGGCCTCGAAGTCATCGAACAGGCGCGCGTTGACCCCCATACGGCGGGTCTTGCCGTCCCATTTGCCATCCGGCTCGAAGGCGGGACTGTCGGCGTAGAGGCTGCATCCGCACGCGCTGCAGAAATGGTGCGCCACTTGTTTGGTCTGCCAGCGATAGATGGCGTCGCTTGTGGCTTCGGTGATCTTGAGCTGGTCCGGGCGGTAGTCGGCGTAAAGCATTCCGCGTCTGGAACAGAACGAACAGGTGCAGCGGGTCAGCGTCTCCGGCAGATCGCCATCGACTTCGAAGGCGTTGCGACCGCAGTGGCAGTGGCCAGCGAGGGTCATTGGCCATACTCCAGTTTTGGATACCAGTCGTTGCCCCTGCCCTCGGGGGTGATGTCCAGCATGGTCCAGAGCGCGGCAATGTCCGGGGCACCGCGAGGGTCTTGGCCGGGGTCGGCCATCTCCAGCCGCATCTCGCCTGACCAGAACAGCCGGACGCTGTCGCCGTCGCGACGGAAGACGACGAGGGCAGGGCTCTCGGATCCGTCGGGGCTTAGCACGCCCAAGTCGGTGGCATAGTCGTCGCCGACCGTCTGGACAAAATCGAGGGCCGTCCAACCTCGCTCTCCGGCGAACGCGACCTGGCGCTCAACCGGGCTTCGGCCGAAGATTTTCAAGGCGGCACGCTGCTTGATATCGGTCGCATTGCCGTTCACCGCGCCGAGCATGTTGGTGCACATGGGGCAGGGCCGCTCACGCGTGGGGCCATACATCCAGAAATAGGTGATCAGGGTGTCGTGGTCGCCGAACAGGTCGATCAGGCCGACGTCTTCGCCATTGGCGTCATGAAACCGGTAGTCCTTCTCGATTACCGGACCGGGCGGCAGCGCCCGGCGGCTGGCCGAGACCCGGGTTTCATGACGGCGAAACTCGATCTCGTCGGCCAGCAGCGCCAGGCGGGCGGCGGCGTATTCCGCGCTTTCGCCCGGGAACGGCGCGCGGCGTTTGGCGGCAAGGATGTCGGTGGGAACGAGTGCAGCGTCTGACATGGGGCAGGCCCTTTCT
>QBLX01000002.1:0-4521 GCA_003241825.1 Alphaproteobacteria bacterium | reverse complement strand
GATGAAAGGTGAACCCATGGGCAGAGTGCCGGTTGCGGCGGCGGACTTCTTTCCCGAGCAGGAGAGCCCGGATTTTCTCGATTTATCGGCGTTGCCGGTTGGCCGAGAACGGACAGTCACTCGCCCTGATCGGGGATTGCCAGAGGCGGTGATAGTGTGTGTCAGGCGATCGGCCTGATCTCGACCTCGCTGCGGCTAGGCATCGGGTTCGGGCATCGCTTCACCCAAGCGACGGCCTCGTCCATGTCCTTGACGGTCCAGAACCAGAAGCCCGCGACCAGTTCGCTGGTCGCGACGAAAGGCCCGTCGATGACGCTGCGGCCGGAACCATCGAACGCCACCCGCTTGCCCTGAGACGACGGCGTGAGACCGTCACAGTCCCCGGCCTTCATGATGCCGGCTTCGACCAGCTCCTCGTTGAATTTGCCCATCTCCTCCATCATCTCGTCCATCTCGGCCTTGGGGATTGAGTCCCTCTCGCTGTCGTGAGTGGCCTTGACGAGAACCAAAACACGCATCGTTGATCTCCTTGTGGGCCCGCTCTCTCGCGTTAGAGAACGACGACGGTCGCTTTCGTATCCGACACCGGCCTGCAAAGTTTATGTGTACTGCGAGGTCGCAGCGAGCGCAGACGTCGCGACGTAAATCCGCTAGCCGCCCGATCAACCGGGCGTAGCAGCATCCGCTTCCGGTTGATCGGGCCGATGTCCGCTATCGGACTCGGGTGAGGGACGCTTTCTGACCGACCGACGACCTCCGACGGGTCTCCCGCTTATCCCGAACCCGTCATCCGACGGGCAGGCGTCGAGGCGACGGCTGCGCGGACGGCGCTCGGCTGGGCCGCGGCCTTTCAAGTCGCTTACGATTGACTGACATTCCCACTGGCTAACCGCCTGTGCGCCAATGAACCAAGGCGAAGGGTCGGCGTTCAGCCTTTGAGCTGGTAGACAGGCACGACGTGAACCAAGTTGAAGTGTCTTATCTGCCAGCATGAGTGGAGCTCGTACGAGATATCCCACGATGAAGTGTGCTACCGATTCGGAGCCAATCGTCGCGCGCCTCCTTGATTGGCTCAGAACGATCACCGCTTCCATGGTGCTGGGACTATGGACTTCGAAGTCTCAGGCAGCAGGAGCCAATCCGAGGTCTTCATTGAACACCTCAAGCCTGTCCGGTCTCGACAATGATGTGGGACCATTCATGCGCGCCAAGAGATACGCCACGGCGAGGACCATATCGTGCGCATCGTAGGGCTTTGGCATCGAGGCGATGGCGGCGGTGTCTGCTGACCGCGCCCGACTGATCTGGCCGCTGATGAAAACGACCGGAATGTCCAGCGCTTTCAGATTCTCGGCAAGCTCGATGCCATCATCGCGACCCGCCAGCCGGATGTTCACCAGCGCTAAGTCCGGCTTATACGCCTTGGCGACTTCCAGCGCCTCTGCGTGACGGGTGGTGAGGTCAAGGACAGTGTAGCCAGCATCTGTCAACTCGTCCCTAAGAACTTGCGCCACCAATGCTTCGTCCTCGACGATCATGAGGGTCCGGCCCGGCTCGGTACTTTGCACATCCATCATTATCGATCCTCTGTCCCATTTCGCCTGATCGCGGACGGCTTCAACCGGGCCGTGACGGAACGAGCCGGCGCTTCGTCCCGATCGTCACCAACGAGGGCTACCTGCGCGTGCTCTATGGTCACCTTGGTGCCGGGGTGATCCGAGACGGTGGTGACCGAGGCGTTCAACTGTCCGGCAAGAGCCAGGACGATGCTGGTGCCAAGCCCAGTGCGGGATTGTGCGGCAGTGGGCATGCCGATCCCATCGTCACGGACACACAGGATCCAGTTCGGGCCGTGGAAGTTGTAGTCGACAGTGATCCGCCCGGGCCGACCGTCGGGGAATGCGTATTTCAGGGCATTGATCACGAGCTCAGTGACGATCAGTCCGAGGCTGACCGACACCCGAGCGTCTACCACCCCATCGCCGCCATCGACGGCCAAGGTCACGTTGTCGGCCTCGCCAATCATCGAGGCCGAGATGCTCTCGCAAAGGCTGGTGAAATAGGCGTGCACATCGACGTCGCCCTCGTCGGAAGTCGAGAGAAGTCGCTCAAGGGCAGCCACGGACATCACCCGGTTGTGGGCGTCCTTCAGGTGTTCGCGGGTTTCGTCGGACGTGGTCTTGCGGGCATTTTGCAGAAGGACACTGGCGATAATCTGAAGACTGTTGGCGACGCGGTGCCGCACCTCCTGAAGCAGGACTATGTTGTGGAGTGCCGCCTCTTCCTTCCGCGCCGTGTCGGCTCTGGCTTCGGTAACATCGGATAAGGCGACAAGAATGCGCATCTGGTCGAGGTCAAGATAGTCCAACCGCCTTGCCTGAACGACCAGTTGTCGCAGCGGCAGGTGTGCAAGCTTCAGGTCCAGTTCGCAATCGGCGCTCTGCGTACCCCCCGCAATGGTGGCATCCAGTAAACGGCGAAGCTCGGGAAGGTCCCACGCTCCCCCGGATAGGGTGAAGAGCGAATGACGGGTCAGGTCTTTCCAAGGAACACCATATCCCCGCTGAAACGACCTACTTGCCGCGACGATGACCAGGTCACCGTCCAGCAAAAGCAAAGGAGAAGGAGAGGCCGTGACGACCGCAAGGGTTAAGCTGAGTGCCACGTCTTCTGGATCGGCGGTTGGGGTCGGCATCGGTTGCCTAAGGCAATCCGGAGGCTCGCGGGGCGAAAGCCAGAGCGGATCGCGTGAAAGGCGTAGTGTATGCGCCCTTATTTTTTAGAACGGTGTCGTAAAGCTCCGGTTGCCATGGCCTTTGTCGAATACCCTATGGTCCGCTCTCTGATCATCCTCCGGGGGCCCCGTTCAGGTGTTCTTTAAGCTCCGGTTTCAACCATTTCGGACTTTGGGGCCGTCCGATTAAGGGAATCCCGGTTATGCGCATTTCGCGAACGAGACGGGAACAGCTGGAGACAATCTGTGCTGTTGCAGGGTAGGTGGCGAGCGCGCAGACGTCACCACAAGTTTTCTCTACTGATCCGCCGATCAATCAGAGATTTTTCGCCCGACTGCGTGGGTGAGCGAGCAGACTTCATCGCAAAATCGCCTCCAATGATCGCCTGAGTGGTCAGAGACTTATCGCCCGACTGGTTGGGGTGGGGGCAGTCCACCGGAATTATGTCTCCGACGTGACGCTGGGAACCTTCATCTGAAGGCTGCCACGCGCCAGAGGCGCACGTTGTGTTCCTGCTCCGAAACGGACCTTCAGCTCCGCTTACGCCTGAAGTCTGTAGCCAACGGCCGGTTCAGTCAGGATCAGCCGGGGCTGGGCGGGATCCGCTTCGAGCTTGTGGCGGAGCTGGCCGATGACGACGCGAAGGTACTGGGTGTCGGCGACGTGAGCGGCACCCCAGACGGCGGTGAGCAGGTCGGCGTGCCTGACCAGTTTGCCGGCATGCCGCGCGAGGTGGCCGAGCAGGTCATATTCTTTGGGCGTCAACCGCACGGGTTGGCCGTGGCGCGTCACCAGCCGGTGGTCCAGATTGATGGACACGTCGCCGGCGACGATGGGCCCCCTCGGCCCAGTAGGGTCGGCGGTCTGGCGGAGCCCGGCGCGGATGCGAGCCAGCAGTTCGCCGACGCCGAAGGGCTTTTCGACATAGTCGTTGGCGCCGAGATCGAGGGCCTCGATCTTCTCGGCCTCGCGGTCGCGGGCGGACAGGATGATGATGGGTCCCGCATAGAATTCCCGCGCCCGTTTCAAGACGTCCTTGCCGTCCATGTCGGGCAGGCCGAGGTCGAGGATCACAGCGTCCGGGCTCCACAGGGCGATGCCGCGCAGGCCTTCCTGACCGCTGTCGGCTCGCTTCGGCTCATAGCCGGCGGCGTCCAGCGCCGGCGACAGGAAGCGGTGGATCTGCGGTTCGTCGTCGATGACGAGGATGCGGGGTCTGACGGCCGACATGGGGCTCTATAGCAGGTCCGGATGGGTGGCGATGGACTTGGGCAGGCTGATCAGGATGCGTGTGCCGTGGTCGCCGACGATCGGGCTGGCGGCGGCGATGCGGCCATTCATGGCCTCCACGAACCCTTTGGCGATGGCGAGGCCGAGCCCTGCCCCCTTGGAGCGGTCTGGCTGCTCCTCCATGCGGCGGAATTTATCGAACACCAATTCCAGTTCGGCGGTCGGGATGCCCTTGCCTTCGTCCTCGACGCTGATCACCACCGAGCCTCGGTCCTCATAGGCCGCCAGTTCGATGTTGGAGCCGTCGGGACTGTAGGCGATGGCGTTTTCCAGGATGTTGACCAGCGCCTGCTCCAGCAGCCCCTGATCGAGGCTGACCACGCTGAGTTGCGCCGGGAAGTCGCGGGTCAGCCGGCGTGATCCCAGCCGGCGCGAGACCTGACCGGCGGCGGCGTTGAGGACGTCACGCACGTCGGTCCAGTCGGACTTGATGTTCAGCGCGCCGCCTTCCAGCCGGGTCATGTCGAGCAGGTCGCCGACGTAGCGGCTGAGACGC
>QBLX01000029.1:22251-24353 GCA_003241825.1 Alphaproteobacteria bacterium | reverse complement strand
TCATCACGAGTGACAGGCCCTCGAAGGGGGCGGGGGCATCCTCGGGGCGGAAGCCGAGGCGGTTCATGCCGGTGTCGATCTGAATGCCGCAGGCACCGCCGCCGGTCCTGTTCCAGGCGGCCAGCTGGTCCGCATGGTTGAGGACAGGGCGAAGACCGGCAGCCTTCAGGGCCGGTGCCGTATCCCCGACGCAGCCGTCCAGCACATAGATGACAGGGTCGGGACCGAGCGCCGTCCGCAGGGCGATTCCTTCGGCGGCGCGGGCAATGAAGAAGGTCCGCGCGCCTTCCTGCATCAGGCGACGGGCACAGGGCACGGCCCCGAGGCCATAGCTGTCGGCCTTGACCACAGGATGGACCGGCACGCCCGTCATCGCCTCAAGCGCACGAAAGTTGTGCGCAAGGGCGTCGAGATCGATGTGCAGGGTCGCGGTGGCGGTCATCACGGCCTTATGCCGCAAGTTTTGTGCGGCGCACGCAAAATCTGGCGTGGCGGCAGGTCGAACGACACCCGTGGCTGGACCCTGTCCGGCAACGAATGCTAGACGGCGGGTTCGGCGGGGGAGGAATACGCCATGCGTATCGGGCTTTATCCGGGAACCTTCGATCCCGTCACCAACGGCCATATCGACATCATCGGTCGCGCCATGAAGCTGGTCGACCGGCTGGTCATCGGCGTCGCCCAGAACGACGACAAGGGGCCGCTGTTCACGACAGCCGAGCGCGTCGAGATGGTCAGGGCCGAGGTCGCCGTCCTGAACCGCGATATCGTGGTGCACCCGTTCTCGACCCTGCTGATGCATTTCGCCGAGAGTCTCGACGCCAATGTCATCGTGCGCGGGTTGCGGGCCGTGTCCGACTTTGAATACGAATTCCAGATGACGGCGATGAACCAGCGCCTCAATGACGACATCGAGACCGTGTTCCTGATGGCCGATCCGCGCCATCAGGCGATCGCCTCCAAGCTCGTCAAGGAGATCGCTCGTCTGGACGGAGATATCGGCAGTTTCGTCAGCCCTGCGGTCGCCGCCCGGGTGCTGGCCAAGGTCAAGGGACAGGCATGACGTTCAGGATCGGTCTGGCCGCATTTTCGGTCGCCCTCGCATTCGGTGGCACGGTCGCCGCCCAGACACCCGCTGCAACGGCCACGGCTGCCGACTGGCGCGTGATCGCGCCAGAAAATCTGTGGGTCATCGACACGACGCAGGGCCGTGTCCTGGTCGAGCTGGATCCACGCGTCGCGCCCGGCCATGTCGATCGTATCCGCACCCTGAGCAATCAGGGCTTCTATGACGGATTGAAGTTCCACCGGGTAATCCGCGGCTTCATGGCCCAGACGGGTGATCCGCTCGGCACCGGCGAGGGCAGCAGTGACCTGCCGGACCTGCCGCCTGAGTTCAGCTTCCGGCGCGGCACCCCTGCAGGATTTGCTCCGGTCCGGACCAATGCTCCCGGCGTTCAGGGACTGGTAGGATCGATCCCGGTCGTGACCCAGCCGGATGCCCAGATGTTCGTCACGGCGGATTTCAAGGTGGATGCGACCGGCCTCTTCTGTCCTGGAGTGGCAGGCATGGCCCGGTCCGCCGGGGTGGACAGCGCCAATAGCCAGTTCTTCCTGATGATGGGACAGAATGACAATCTGAACGGTGCCTACACGGTGTTCGGGCGGGTCGTTGCCGGGCTGGATGTCGTCGAGAAGCTGAAGATCGGGGATGATGCCAACAATGGTGCCGTCGCTGATCCGGACGCGATGTCCCGTGTCAGGATCGCCTCGGCCATACCCGAGAGCGAACGCCCGGTGGTCCGTGTCATGGACGCGCGATCGGCGGCCTTTGCAGCGCGCGTCGATGCCGTGCGCACCGAGAAGGGCAATGGCTTCAAACTGTGCGATGTTCAGCCGGTCGCCGAGGTTACGGGCGGCTGATTCCAGCGGGGCAGGGCGCGATGAAGACGGGACGCAGCAGGACGGTACGGTTTTCGACGGGGCTGGCGCTGGCCCTTGCGCTTTCAGGCCAGGCTCTGGCCCAGACCGCTCCGGTGGCTGCCGCCGATGTGGCGATGCCGGATGTGCCACCGCCACCGCCACCGCCACCGCCTCCGCCG
>QBLX01000029.1:13092-22241 GCA_003241825.1 Alphaproteobacteria bacterium | reverse complement strand
GCGTCTCCTGAATGGAGGACCGTGCCTGCCGAGGACCTGATGGTCATCGACACGACAAGGGGCCGGATCCTGATCGAGCTTCTTCCCGAGGTCGCACCGCTGCACGTCGCGCGAATGCGGCTTCTGGCGCGGGCCGGATTCTTTGACGGCATCGTCTGGCACCGGGTGATCGACCTGTTCATGGCCCAGACCGGCGATCCTCTGGGCACGGGCGAGGGCCAGAGCCCCTATCCCGACCTGAAGGGTGAGTTCACCTTTCGCCGTGGAGCCGACATGGCCTTCACCACGGTGGCAACACCTGCAGGCGCTGCGGTCGGCTTTTTCCGTTCACTGCCGGTCCAGACCCAGCCGGACAGCCTGATGGCGACGACGTCGGACGGCAAGGTCCACGGCTGGGGGCTGTACTGCCCCGGCGTTGCGGGCATGGCGCGTGACGAGGGCAATGACACGGCCAACAGCCAGTTCTTCGTGATGCGCCAGCCCTATCCGTCGCTGGACAAGCGCTACACCATCTGGGGCAAGGCAGTGTCGGGCCTGGACGTGGTGCGGTCGATCAAGGTCGGCGAGGGTGCTGGCGGGATCGTGCCCGGCCAGCCCGACCGCATGACCCGGGTCTGGATCGCGTCTGACCTGCCCGAGACTGATCGGCCCATGGTTCAGGTCCTGGACACGACCTCGCCTCGCTTCATGGCCCTGGCGTCGGATACGCGGACGACGCGCGGCGCGGATTTCTCGATGTGCGACATCGAGTTGCCGGTTCAGATTTCCGGTGCAGCAGGGCCCGCCTTGCCCTGATTTCGATGACGGCGGCGACGGCGGGAGGGCTCGCGGTCAGCGCGCATCTGCTGCAGGAGCAGGCCCTCGCGCAGGCCCCGGTCGGCGACCCGGACCCGCTCGCACGGCCAGGCGCGCTGGACCGCCTCGAGAATCGCAGCCCCTGCCAGCACCAGATCGGCCCTGTCCGGCCCGATGCAGGATTCGGCCGCCCGTCCCGCAGGCCGCAGGGCCTTCAGGCGTTCGGCAGCCGCCTCGCAGTCACCGCGGGTCATCCAGAGTCCGTCGACGAGGTCGCGCTGATAGCGTTTCAGGCCCAGGTGGATGCCGGCCAGGCTTGTGATGGCGCCGGATGTGCCGACCAGATGGCTGTTGCCGGACGCGAACAGGCGACGGAGTTCGGGATCCTCGATGCCGCCGCGGGCGATGGCATCGCCCATGTCGGCGACCATGGCCTCATACCAGGCTTCGCCGGAATCCGGGGGTTCGGGATGGCGGTCGGCGAGGGTGACGACACCCAGTGGTGCCGACATCCAGGCGACGGTGACCATCTGGCTGCCCTCTCGCTTCAGCCAGGACAGTTCCGTCGAGCCGCCGCCGACATCGATCACCAGCACGGCCTCGGCACGGGGGTCGAACAGGTTGAGACAGCCCTCGACCGACAGGCGCGCTTCCTCGATGGGGTCGATGATCCGCAGCCGCAGGCCGGTGCCGCGACGGACCCGATCGATGAAGGCCTCGCCATTGTCGGCCTGGCGACAGGCCTGGGTCGCAACGGCGCTGAGCCGCTTTGATTCGAGACCACGCTTGACGACGCGTTCGGCGCACAGGGCCAGGGCGTCATAGGCCCGGTCCATGGCCCGGTCGTCGAGGCGACCCGTATGGGTGAGCCCTTCGCCAAGGCGCACGATGCGGCTGAAGCTGTCGACGACGCGAAAGCCGTCGCGTGCAGGCCGCGCAATGAGCAGCCGGCAATTGTTGGTCCCCAGGTCCAGTGCGCCATACAGAGGCGCACCCTGACCGTTCACCCCGGAGCCGCCCGCACCCTGCGAACGGCGTCTGTCGGGCTGGGACCGGTCGTCACGCCGAACGGGCGCGTCGTCGATCTCCGGCATAGGCCGAGCTTTCGGTTTGGGCACATCCATAACGGGCACCCGTCCCGTTCAAGGTAACGCTTGCACGCGCCGTTCGACAAGCGATTCTGTCACAGACATGAACGGGTCTGACAGCCTGGCCTTCAGCGGCCGAAGCGTAGCGTGGGGCATGACCCAAGCCCTCAAAGCAAAATTCGGCCTCGGACAGATTGTTCGCCATCGAGAGCAGGTCTTTTACGGCCTCGTTGTCGACGTCGATGCTGCCTATGCCGGGCCCGAAGGCCAGCCCGGGCCGGTCGATCGGGACCAGCCCTTCTACAAGGTGCTGGCGATGGGCGAGGATGCGGGCTTCACGGTCTATGCCGCCGAGGCCATGCTGGAAGCCGATCCGGACGTCGAACCCCTGACCCGGGCGGACGAGGAGAAATGGTTCACGATCGGCGAAAATGGCCGTCATGCCCCCCGTTCGCAGCCTCTGCACTGAGCGCGACGGGCACCCGACAGGGGTTTGCCATCATCAAACCCTGTGTCAGGCTATTTTCAGCCGCTTCGCCTGTGCTAAAGGCGGGGGGTTCTGCGGAACCGTCGACCCCGTCGGGGCTTGCGCAACCGTCGCCGTCGTGAGACGGCAAAACCACGATCAAGAGCCGTCGCCACGGCAACTTTAGAAGGCTGAGAGTCCCATGTCCGACACGCTCGAACGCGTCCGCAAGATCGTCATCGACCACCTGGACGCTGATCCGGACAAGGTCACCGAAAAGGCCAGCTTCATCGACGACCTCGGTGCTGATTCGCTCGACAACGTCGAACTGGTCATGGCCTTCGAGGAAGAGTTCGACATCGAAATCCCCGATGATGCTGCCGAACACATCCAGACGGTCGGCGATGCGGTGAAATTCATCAACGAAAAGACGGCCGCCTAACGCCGTCAGGTCCGCTGCGGTCGTCTGCCCCTTCCGGGCCGGCGGCCAGCGACCCTCGATACAAGGGCCGTCGGGCGCTCCTAGCGGAAGCGCCCGGCGGCCCTTATCATTTGGGAATTATGATTCTTGGGGTTGAGGAGGGCCGCCATGCGCCGCGTCGTCGTTACGGGTCTGGGTCTGGTCACGCCTCTTGGCACCGGGGTCGAACACAGCTGGGAGCGGTTGCTGGATGGACAGTCCGGAATCCGTCCGATCACGGCCTTCGATACCGAAGGCTACGGCTGCACGATCGCCGGTGAGGCGCCGTCGGTAGACGGGCGCGGAGGCGGAGGGCCGGACGTTCCCGGCAGTTTCGATCCTGATGCGATCATGTCGCCCAAGGAGCGCAAGCGGGTCGACGATTTCATCCTGTTCGGTATCGCAGCTGCCGACGAGGCGCTGAACGACGCCGGCTGGCATCCCGGGACCGACGAGGAAAAGGAGCGCACGGGCGTGATGATGGGGGCCGGCATCGGTGGCCTTGGCCCCATCGCCGAAACCGCCCAGATCCTGAAGGAACAGGGTCCGCGCCGGGTCAGCCCCTTTTTCATCCCCTCCGCCCTGATCAATCTGATTTCGGGCCAGATCTCCATCCGCCACGGGCTGAAGGGTCCGAATCACGCGGTCGTGACGGCCTGCGCATCGGGCGTCCATGCGATCGGTGATGCCGCGCGGATGATCGCCTTCGACGATGCCGATGTGATGGTCGCGGGCGGGGCCGAAAGCTCCATCGTGCCGATCGGCATCGCCGGCTTCCTGGCCTGCAAGGCGCTGTGCACGGCATTCAACGACACCCCGGAGAAGGCCTCGCGCCCCTATGATCGCCAGCACGCCGGGTTCGTCATGGGCGAGGGAGCGGGTGTCGTCATTCTGGAGGAATACGAGCACGCCATGGCACGGGGAGCCCGGATCTATGCCGAGGTCATCGGCTACGGCATGTCCGGCGACGCCTATCACATCACCGCTCCGTCCGAGGACGGGGACGGGGCCTACCGTGCCATGAAGGCGGCGGTGAAACGGGCCGGGATCGACGTGGCCGACATCGACTATGTCAACGCCCACGGGACCTCGACCATGGCGGACTGGATCGAGCTCCGGGCCGTGGAACGGCTCATGGGTGACCATGCAAGCGAGGTGGCGATGTCCTCGACCAAGTCCATGACCGGGCATCTGCTGGGCGCAGCCGGAGCCATCGAGGCCGTCTTCAGCGTGCTGGCCATCCGCGACCAGGTCGCGCCGCCGACGATCAATCTCGACGACCCCGAGCACGAGACGGCGATCGATCTGGTGGCCCACAAGGCCAGGCCGATGGAGATCGATGTCGCCATGTCCAACAGCTTCGGCTTTGGCGGCACCAATGCCTCCATCCTGTTCCGCAGGGTGAGCTGAGATGCTGCGCGGCTCCGACGGCAGGATCCGGGGACCGATCCGGGGACCATCGCCGGCCAGGGGGCCGAAACAGGCGGGGACGATGGCGGCCATCGTGGCAGCATCGGCGACCTTCAGTGTCTTCCTGCTGGGAGCCCTGATCGCGGGCTGGGTGATCTATTTCGGGGCCGGTCCCGACGCGCGCAGCGGCGAGGCGACGGTGGTGACTGTGCCCAGCGGGGCCGGGGTGGCGGCCATCGCGGCGCGACTGAAGACGGCGGGGGTGATCCGTTCGACCGACCTGTTCAAGGCATCGGCGGCCCTCACAGGGGCAGCGACACGGTTGCGGGCCGGCGAGTACGAGGTTCCGTCCGGGGCGTCGGTGAAGGATGTGCTGGCCCTGCTGACCGATGGCCGGGTGGTTCGTCATTTCGTGACCATCCCCGAAGGCTGGTCCTCGGCCCAGGCCGTGGACATCCTGATGAAGGAAGAGGTCCTCACGGGCACGGTCGAGGTGCCGGAAGAAGGCTCGCTCTGGCCCGAGACCTATGAGGTCATGCGCGGCGAGACCCGGGCGTCGGTGATCGCCCGGATGCAGAGGGCCCAGTCGGAGGGGCTCGCCGAACTGTGGGCCCGGCGCGGGCCGACCAGTGTCGTGGCGACACCGGAAGAGGCCGTGATCCTGGCCTCCATCGTCGAGAAGGAGACCGGCATCGGTGCTGAACGGCCGCAGGTGGCTGCCGTGTTCTCGAACCGGATCCGCCAGGGCATGCGGCTGGAAAGCGACCCCACCATCATCTACGGGATCACCAGGGGGCGGCCGCTGGGTCGGGGCATCCGGCAGTCGGAACTGATCACCGACACGGGCTACAACACCTATCTGATCGATGGCCTGCCACCCACGCCCATCGCCAATCCGGGGCGTGAGGCCATCGCGGCCGTCCTGAACCCGCCGCGGTCGGAATATCTGTTCTTCGTCGCTGACGGGACCGGGGGGCATGTGTTCGCCCGGACCTATGAGGAGCACCGCTTCAACGTGGCCCGCTGGCGCGAGATCGAGCGCCGCAAGGCCGGGCTGCCACCGGGACCGACGCCGGTTGCGCCAGCCACCTTGCCCGGCGACCGTGCGACCATGGCACCGCAGGAGGCACCCCTGCCTGGCGGTCAGGCGGTCATCACCATGCAGGCTCCGGGCACATTGACGCCGCGCGCGCCGACACCCGCTCCGGCGGCCCAGTGAGCACGCTTTCGGGCATGACGGGGTTCGGCCGCGCCGACGGGGCGCTGGAGGGCTGGACCTGGTCGGTCGAGGCGCGATCGGTCAACGGGCGCAATCTGGAGGTCCGGTTCCGCGGCCCGCCGGGCTTCGATGCAGTGGAACGGCTGGCCAAATCATCGGCACAGGCTCGCCTGAGCCGGGGACAGGTCACGATCGGGGTCCAGACCCGACGGTCGGACGCTGCAACGGGGACGCTGAAGATCAACCAGGCTGTGCTCGACCACTATCTGGTGCTCGCCAATGCCCTGGCCGAGGAGGGGGCGACCCCGCCTTCGGCGGACGGCTTGCTGGGGCTGAGAGGCGTGCTGGAGATGCCGGACGAGGCGGACGACGCCGAGGGGCGGGCGGCGGTCGAGGCGGCCATCGCCGTGACGCTGGATCAGGCCCTGGATGCGCTGAAGCTGTCGCGCGAGCGCGAGGGTGCCCAGTTGCGGCCCGTGATCGTCGACTTCATCGACCGGATCGAGGCCATGGTCGCCATTGCCGAGGCCGAGGCCGGGGCCCAGACCCGGGCGATCCGCGAACGCTTTGCGCGCCGCATGACCGAGCTGGCCCCCGACGCCCCCGGACTGGAGGACCGCATCTTCCTCGAGGCCGCCGCCCTGGCGACCAGGGCGGATGTGCGCGAGGAACTGGACCGGCTGACGGCCCATGTCGCCTCGGCCCGGACCCTGCTGGACCAGCCTCCCGCGGGCCGCAAGCTGGACTTCCTGATGCAGGAGTTCATGCGCGAGGCGAACACACTCTGCTCGAAATCGGCCACGACGCCGCTGACCGCCGTGGGGCTCGACCTCAAGGCGGTGATCGAGCAGCTTCGAGAGCAGGTCCAGAACGTCGAATAGGATTTCGAAGTCCTACTTAAGACAAAAGACACAGTAAATTACAGATTTAGCGCAAACTGAAAATTCAACTAAAAAACATTACACTTTAGACTTAGATGATTCTAAATCTGAATGACCGTTCGAATGATTTGTCCTGCTGTCTCTGGCGTTGGTGGTTTCTCTAAAAGCAAGGATTGTTGCACAGGAAAACTGTAGCCAAATTTGTCGCGTATAGTTTCGATAGTGCTCACATACCAAGCCGGAGCAAATGGAGAAACAATCACTCTTTCTATCAATGCATTGATATCGCAAGTAAAAGAAATTCCTGGTTTAACTGGGTTCAGATCCTTACTAATGTTCTGAAATCTAAAAGCTTTTGAATCCCAGTGCGCATTTTCGAACGGATTATGGCGTTGACCTATATGCCAATGAACTAAACGTACTTCTTTCTCATACTCATAACTAGATTGTTTGCACAAAATATGCTCAAAATAATTCAGCGCTCCTGATTCTACCTCTGAGATATCTTTGTAGTTTACCTTACCAAGAAATATGTTTTCAATATTTGAACAAAGCGAATCCTTAATTCGTAAAGAATTTGAAATTATCGCAACCCCTGCTCCTTCGTTGCCATATATTTTCCACATTGCAACCGACTCGCGCTTAGATTCGTGCCAGCAATTGATAAAGTAGTCTCTTCGTTCCGACTCATGCTTGATGCATATTGTCTCTTGAAATCGATACCAATTCCCAAATACCGCTTCAACAGTGTTTTCTGTAACGCCGCTTAGGTGCGCGTCAAATAATAACTGACCGTGATATTCTTCAGGTAAATCGTCAATAGATTTAATAATACGGTGAGGAAATCTAACAGATCCGAGTAGCCCCTCATACGGGTCTTCATTAGCAAGAACTTCGAGGCTGCCTAGCCAAATACTACTTGTGATTAATAAGTTCAGAAACTTTGGCATGTCTGTGTAACGCCACAGCAGTGAATTTTCGTCGGGGTGGGCAAATAATGGATGTTGAATAACGGGCATTGTTAATTCCTTGAATTCGTTAACATTTATACTAAGTAATCAAGATAGAAAATTCCAATAATGTTGAAGCGCATGTCAATAAGTAATGAATTCAAATAATTCATTTATTTACAAAGAAAAATTATTCGAATAGAATTTAGATAGACGATACGTTCTGATTTTATACAACAATTCTATACTAATCGCAAAAATCTACTATCTGCAGATTGCCGCCATCGCATCTGAACGCGGTGCCGCTCAGACAAGGATTAGGTAGGTGCGGACTTGCCTATTTTGGTGATGGTTTGCTGGTTGGCAAGCGGCTAAGGACATCGAGGCCGTTGCAAATCGATGCCTCTACGACAGTGATGTCATTTCGATGCAGAATTTTTACTCCTAAAGTCTCGTTGATTCGTTGGCTGAAAGAAGAGCTTAAGTTTGCTAGCCAATTTCTCCGGTGTGGGAGCAAGTCTCGCCCGTTCGAGGAATATAATTAGTAAAAACAGATATATGATTGGATTTTTTGCCTGATGTCGAATGACCGCACGCCCCGTCGGGGTGTCCTCCTGATCGTCGCCAGTCCCTCGGGTGCGGGCAAGACCAGTCTGTGCCGGCGGCTGATGGCCGACCATGGCGGGCTGGAGCTGTCGATCTCGATGACGACGCGCCCGATCCGGCCGGGCGAGGTTGCGGATCGCGACTATCATTTCGTCAGCGACGAGGACTTTCAGGCCCTGATCGATGCCGACGCCTTTCTGGAATGGGCCAATGTGCACGGGGCCCGCTATGGCTCGCCGCGCGCGCCGATCGACAAGGCGCTGGCCGAGGGCCGGGACGTCCTGTTCGACATCGACTGGCAGGGAGCCCGGGACGTGGCTGAGAAATGCCCCGAGGACGCCGTTCGGGTCTTCATCCTGCCGCCCAGCCTCGAGGAGTTGCGGCGTCGTCTGGTGACCCGGTCCCAGGACGCCGACGAGGTCATCGAGCGCCGCATCGCCAATGCCAAGGGCGAGATCGAGCACTGCGCCGAGTTCGACTATGTCTTCGTCAACGACGATTTCGACCGCAGCTATGCCGAGCTGGCGCACATCTATCATGCCGAGCGGTCGCGGCGGTTCCGGAACACCTGGGTCGACGCCTATCGCGAAGCCCTGCTCGCGGAGGCCGTGTGATGAAGGTCCGCATGGCTGCCCTCCTGATTTCTGCGGCTCTGGGACTGACGGCCTGTGCCGCTGGGCAGGGCGCCGACCCTGACCTCGCCGAGTACACCTCTGCCGGTATGGCGGTGCCGCAGGCGCGGGTCGACCTGAATGCCGACGGGCGCGACGAGGTGATCGTTCATGTCACCGGCCGCGATGTCTGTGGCAGCGGTGGCTGCCTGACCCTGGCGTTCACGCCCGAGGGCGACGGCTATCGCCAGATCATGCGCGCGACAGTTTCGCGGCTGCCGGTCGGGGTTGCGGGCAGCCGCAGCAACGGCTGGTCCGACCTGGTCGTCGGCGTCAGGGGCGGCGGGATGGACAGCGGCCGCGCTGTCCTGTCATTCGACGGCTCAGCCTATCCGTCCAACCCGACCGTCCCGCCTGCAAGGCCTGCCCCATCGGGCATGGCCGAGACCATCCTTATCGCCACCGACTGATCAGCGGGCCGCGAACCAGACCTGCATCCGGCGGATCGCTTCCTCGACCTCGGGCGTGGAGACCGCGAAGCTCAGGCGCATGTGGGTATGGCCGTGGACAGGATCGAAATCGACGCCCGGTGCCGTGGCGACGCCGGTGTCGCGAAGCAGGTCATGACAGAAGGTGACGCTGTCCTTCGTCAGGTGTCCGATG
>QBLX01000029.1:10600-13082 GCA_003241825.1 Alphaproteobacteria bacterium | reverse complement strand
CGTCATGCTCGTCCATCGCGATCAGGCCCGCATGCTGGGCCAGGGACGGCGGGGTCAGGAACAGGTTGCCGATATAGGCCTTGGCCGTGGCGATCCGGTCGGGGGGGACCAGCAGCCAGCCCAGCCGCCAGCCGGCCATGCTCCAGTATTTGGAGAAGCTGTTGATCACCTGGGCCTCGGGGGCGAACTCCAGCATGGAGCGGCACGATCCCTGATAGGACAGGCCGTGATAGATCTCGTCCGAGATGATCCGGATACCGCGTTGCCGACAGACGTCCGCGATGGCGGCCATCTCCGCGTCGGCGATGATGGTCCCCGTGGGATTGGCCGGGCTGGCCAAGATCAGGCCGGCTGGGGCGGGGTCGAGCGCAGCGATCGCGTCCGCCGTCAGCTGGAATCGCACATCAGGGCCACAGTCGATCTCGACCGGGACCATGTGCAGGGCCTTCAACGTATTGCGATAGGCGACATAGCCGGGGCGGGCCAGGGCGATGCGGTCGCCGGGCCGGAAGGTCGAACTCAGCGCGAGCACCAGCGCCGGGGAGGCCCCGCAGGTCAGCAGGATGCGGTCGGGATCGATCTCCAGCCCGTGGCGCTCGTCATACAGGCGGGCGATCCGCTGGCGCAGGGGCGTGCTTTCCCAGTAGCCCAGAGCCTCGGGGTCGAGGATACCGTGGGCCCGCGCGATGGCGGCAGGCGGGGCTCCGGTCGAGGGCTGGCCGAACTCCATGTGGATGACGCTGCGGCCCTCGGCCTTGAGGCTATGGGCGAGGCGGCTGATGCCGATGGTCTGGAAGGCTTCGATCGTGGTCATGCGAGGGCGTCCGCGAGTCTCAGGAAACCGGCCAGCTCGATGGTCTCGGCCCGGGCGTCGGGGTCGATGCCTGCGCTTTCGCACAGGGTGGCTCCCCCGAGGGTCTTGAGGCTGGAACGCAGCATCTTGCGGCGCTGGCCAAAGGCGGCGGCGGTCACGGTCTCAAGCCGTTTCAGGGTCGCGGGCTCGGGCCGGGTCATGTGCGGGACCAGATGGACCACGGCCGAGGCCACTCTGGGGGGCGGAGTGAAGGCAGCGGCCGGCAGATGCATGACGATGCGCGCCTCGCAGACGGCCTGGGCGATGATGGCCAGGCGGCCATAGGCATCGTCACCCGGGGCCGCCACGATCCGCTCGGCGACCTCCTTCTGGAACATCAGGGTCAGGGCATGGGGCAGCCAGGGGCCCGTCAGCCATTTGATCAGCAGTGCGGTGCCGACATTATAGGGCAGGTTGGAGACCATATGCGCCGGCCCTCTGACCAGATCCGCCTCGCGGACCTTGAGGGCATCGGCCTCGATGATCGTGAGGCGGCCGTCCCCGGTATCGAGTTCGCTCAGCAGGGGGAGAAAGCGAGGGTCCTTCTCGACCAGAACCACCGGCCCGGCGTCGCTTTCCATCAGGGCACGGGTCAGGCCGCCCGGTCCGGGGCCGACCTCGATGACCGCGCGTCCCTCGAAAGGGCCCGCCAGACGGACGATCTTTCGGGTGATGTTCAAGTCCAGCAGGAAATGCTGGCCGAAGCTCTTCTTGGCCAGAAGGCCGTGGGCTTCGAGCGATTCGCGCAAGGGAGGCAGGGTGGGATTCAAATCAATTCCGCTCGTCCGGGCGATGGCACGGACCCAGTTCTGTCGTGAGGCATCCGGCCGGGCCGGGATGGATGCAGACTAGGGCCGATTGCGGTTCGCCGCCATCTCGGATGCCAGCCGGATTGCCGCGATCAGGCTGTCGGGCCGGGCGATGCCGCGGCCCGCGATATCGAAGCCGGTGCCGTGGTCGGGCGAGGTGCGAACGATGGGCAGGCCAAGGGTGGCATTGACCCCGCCCCAGAAGTCCAGGGTCTTGACCGGGATCAGGGCCTGATCGTGATACAGGCAGATTGCGGCGTCATAGGTCTGGCGCGCATCGTCATGGAACATGGTGTCGGCGGGCAGGGGGTTGGTGATGGTGATCCCCTCCATGCGCAGGATCTCGACGGCTGGACTCAGGACCTCGATCTCCTGAAGACCCAGTGACCCGCTCTCGCCCGCATGGGGATTCAGGGCCGCCAGGGCGAGCCGGGGGCTGACGATGCCGAAATCGCGCTGCATCGATTCGTGGACGACCCGGGCTGTCCGGCAGACGCGCTCGACGGTGACCAGTTCGGGCACCTGGTCCAGCGGGACATGGATTGTGACGAGACAGGCACGGAGGTCTCGCGCCGTCAGCATCATGACCGGGCCGCGGGTGCCCCGGAAGGGGGCGTCGGCGGTCAGTTCGGCGATGAATTCCGTATGGCCCGGAAAACGGAAGCCGGCAGCATACAGCGGGGCCTTGGCGATCGGGGCCGTGACCAGCCCCGAAGCCTCGCCTGACAGGACCATATCGACGCCGCGCTCGATCCAGTCGGCGACGGTGCCGGCGTTGGCCGGATCGGGCTGGCCGATCGTGACGGGGGCGGGGGTGGGA
>QBLX01000029.1:0-10420 GCA_003241825.1 Alphaproteobacteria bacterium | reverse complement strand
TTGGCGACGATCTCGGGGCCGACCCCCGCGGGTTCGCCGAGGCTGACGACCAGCGGCGAAGAAGCCGCCGTCATCCCTAGTCCTTCAGTTCGATCAGGGCGTCGGCGCGCAGGTCCCGGATGTAGCGACGGGCGAGGTTGGCGAGGTTCTGGGTGCGCAGACGGTTCTCGACCTGCTGGAAGGTCGGGGCGTCGGGCCCGCCCGTGCGCTTGCCGCAGACGCCCAGCAGGTGGACGCCCAGGGGGGTGCGGATCGGCGCGCTGACGGATCCGACGGTCGCCGACTGGGCTACGCTCTGGAACTGGGGCGCAAGGTTGGCGATGTCGCTCTCGCCCAGGTCGGACCCGAGCAGGCCCTGCTCCGAGGTGGCGCGCTGGATCATGTTATCGCAGGTCAGCTGGGGCTGGATGGCCTGAAGCCGGGCCGTGGCTGCGGAGACAGCCTCTGCCGGCGCGTCCTGCGGGACCTCGACCATGATCTGCTTCAGGGCGACCAGATTGGTGTCCACGCCGGAGCGCTTGTCGCGCATGTAGATGATGTAGACGCCGCCTTCGACCGGGATCGGCTGGGACAGCTGGCCGACCTCGAGGGCGTCGAGCGCCGCCTGCAACCCGGGCTGCACCGTGCCCTGGACGATCCAGCCGGCATCGCCAGGAATCCGGGCCGAGGCCGAAGGTGCCGCGGAGAACTGGCGGGCAACGGCCTGGAAGGGGGCTCCCTGCTGCAACTGCGCCACCAGCTGGCGGGCGCCGTCGAGCGCGGCCTGCTGGCCACCAACGCGCGCGGACTCCAGGAAGATCTCGCCGATCAGGTACTGGGGCTTGGCGGCGGCCTCGTTGAGCTGGCGCATGGCCTGCTCCACCTGGCCGCGCGAAACGGCAGAGCGGCTGTTGAAGCGACCGCCGACCAGAGCCCGCCAGCCGATCTCGGTCCTGAGCTGCTCGCGCATGTTGTTGCGCCGGATGCCGCCCTGTTCGAGGAAGGCCATATATTGTTCAGGGGTCGTGCCGGCCTGCTGGGCCATGTCCGCGACCTCGCTATCGACTTCCTCGTCGCTGATCCTGAGATCTTCGTAGTTGGTGATCTCCTGGGCCTGGAGGCGTTCCTCGACCAGTGCAGAGAGAGCCTGCTGCTGGATGGCCGGAATATTCTCGTCGGTCGGCTGGACCTGGCTCATCGCGATGATGGTGAGCATCCGCTGACGCAGGTCGAAGCCTGTGATTACCTGGTCATTGACCGTGGCGATGATGCCGTCGGCGAGGGTGAACTCGGGCGCGGGTCTTGCCGCAGCAGCAGGAGCAGGGGCCTGTGGAGCGGGGGCCGTCTGGGCGACCGCACTTCCGGCGATCAGCGCGGCCATGGCGACGCCAGTCGAGCAACGAGTCAAACGCATGGTCAATCCTGAGTTCCCTAAGGTGGTGTGGTCTCGACCCCGACGGCGGGGAGGCCACACCCCGTCAAGCAGCCCGCTCATCGCGCGCCACCCGCCCCATACCCTGACCCTCCAAAAGTGGCTAGGTTTAGACGCACGAAGATACCGTCCGATGGACCGGACGGCCGGACCCGCGTGTTGTCTCGGCGATAGCCGATCTCGAACCGGAAACAGTCGTCGTCGAACAGCAGTCCGACCTCCGAACGCGTGATCACGTCACGCTCCAGATCGGCGATGCCTGTGACGGTGACACCCCAGTTGCCATAGACGAACTGCTGGGCGGCGAGCTGGACGAATTCATAGTTGCGGTTCAATGGCCCATCGACGGGGTTGGACCGGTCGATGATATAGCTGATGGCAGCCAGATTGCGACGACCCCAGCGGCCATCGACAGTCGCCTCGGCCCGGCGGATGTCGCCGGAACCGTCGACCGTGGCATGTCCCCAGCCGCGAATGGCATCGGACGGAGCGAACTCGCCCTGCACGACCCAGTCCGAGGTCTGGGAGGCCAGTCCCGCCGGATCGTAGAGCCGGGTCGGGGCATCCGGGACCGGAAACAGGAAGGTGGGATCGTCGTCAGCCCGCATGCTGCGGCCGATGAACAGGCTGGCATTGCGCCCCCCCTCCCAGCGCAGGGTGGTTCGGGCACCGGCCGTAAACCGCGCACCGCCCTCGTAAAGATCATAGCCGGGCAGCCGGTCGATGCGGAACAGCGAGCTTTCATCCAGCTCGAAGGTCTGGGTGTCCTCGATCGGGATACGGCTGTCGACGTCGGACGGGTTCGAGAACGAGATCTGCGCCAGGGGCTCGATGATCAGGTCCGATGTCGGGCTGAGCCGACGGATCAGGGGGTAGCTGACGTCCAGGCCCACGGTGGCCCGACCGCGCGAGATCATGTCGTCGTCCTGGCCCAGGAAATCGGGCAGGTCGGAGACGGAATAGAGATCGAACCGGGCGTCGACGAAAGGTTCGTAGCGAATGCCTGCAGCCGAGATCAGGATTCGCCGCCATTCCCCCTGGCCCGTGATGCGGCGGCTGTCGACACCGTCTAGGCCTGTGGTGGGGCCGGTTGGAACGACCTCGGGGCGAAGGATCGGGGCCCCGACAAACGTGTCGCGATACAGGGAAGCCGCAGAGCCATGGAACCGCAGGCGTCCACCCAGAACCTTGCCACGAGGCTCGAACCGGTAGTCGATCAGGGGAGCCACAACGGGCAGGGTGCTGTCGTCCTCGAAGACGTTCAGAGCGGCTGTCACGTCGTCGAACTGCGTGACCCGCAGGCTCTGGAAGGTGAAGGCGGCGATCGAGAAATAGGAGCGCTCGGTCTGACGCTCGGCATACAGCTGGCTGATCAGACGCCGCTGGTCGCCGTAGTACAGGCCCTTGTCCTGATAGGGATCGTTGATGTCATAGCGGTCGAACAGGGTCTTGTCCGACGTCCGCTCTGCCGTGAAACCCCAGCGCCAGGGGCCATCCGGGTCGAAACGACCATTGGCGAGGAAGTAGCTGCGGCTGGTCTCGTCTCCGAAATCGACATTGGTTTCCGCATCGCCGTCTCCGTCGAGGTCGAAGTCGCCGAAATTCTTCGCAAAGGTATAGCCCCCGCGGGCCTCGATCGTGCCGGTCGAGAATCGCCTGCGCCATTGCAGGTTCAGCAGCGGAGCCACGCTGCTGTTGATCTGGGGGCTGATCAGCCAGTCCTCGGACGGCGAGACGACGTGGAGGTAGGGAACCTCGACCGAGACGCCGCGCCCCTCGTCAAAATTGGCGTTGGGTATGAGGAATCCCGATGCCCGTTCGACCGTGGGATCTGGCAGGGCGAAGGCGGGCAGGTAAAAGACCGGGACCCCGCCGACCTTGAACACCGCATTGCTGAACAGGATGGCGCGCAGTTCGATGTCCTGCACGGCCTTTTCGGCCTGGACCGAGATCGATGGCGTCTTGCCGTTGCCGGCATCGTCACAGATCGGGCAGGGCGTGAAGATCACATAGTTGAGCTCGTTGACCTTTTCGGACCGGCGCGCGGCTGTCGCGGCCATCAGGCTGGAACCGTCGGACAGGCGGGTCGCGAAATCGACGGCCACGCCTGCCTTCAGGTCTGAACCCAGTTCAAGGTGGCTGGCGTAGATGACGTCGCCCTCTGCGCCGACCAGTTCGACCTGGTCATCTGCGATCGCGAGGCGCTGGCGAAGGTCATAGGTAAACGCGCCGGCACGCAGTGTGTTGTTGCGAAACCGGGCAAGCACGCGGGCTTCGGGGGTGCCCTGGGCGGAGATGACGTCGCCGGTCCGGGTAACGGCACCGGCATCCAGATAGACGGCGTCAGGGGTCAGGCCATCGCTTCCAGGCGTCTGTGTCGTCACCACTGGAGCGGGGGGCAGGGGTGCCGCGGGTGACGTCTGGGCGAGCGCAGGGCTGGCGATGATCAGGGGTGCGCAGACGATCAGGGCTGCGCCGGTCAGGAGCCGGGCCCGAAGACCCTGTGCCGAGGGGGCGCTGCGATCACGCGTCATGCAAACTCTGTCCGTTCTCGCCGAGGCCCCCCGGTCGGCAGACCGCTTAGCCGTCTTCCGTATAGAACAGCAAGGTGAACGCGGCGAGGGCCGTCAGGACAGGCGGCAACCAGGCGGACAGGAAGGGTGGCACCACCTCGGCCGAGCCCATGGCGGCCGAGAACTGGTTCAGAAAGAAGAAGGCGAACCCCAGCACCACCGCCGCTACGGCCATCCGCGCGAGATCACCCAGACGCATCAGCCGCAGCGAAAAGGCCGCCGCCAGGATCGACATGGCCGCAAACATCAGCGGCGTGGCCAGCAACTGCTGCAGCCGCAGCCGATAGGCTGTGGACGAGAAGCCGGCATCTGTGACGCGCTGGATCTGGCCCGGCAGGGACCAGAAGGGTGTCGATTGCGGCCGCGCAAACCGCTCGAAGGCCTCTTCGTCGGCGAGGCTGGAGGGCAGGTCCAGGGTGGCATAGGACATCGCGCGCTGGCCCGTGCGGGCGCCCTTCGCATTGGTCAGACGCCAGAAGCCGTTGGACAGGCTGGCCGTCTCGGCGTCGATCCGCTCGCTGAAGGTCCGGCGGCCTTCCTCGTCGGTCGTGTAGATGAAGAAGCTGACATCCAGCAGTCGGGCGTTGGCGCGATCCTGGCGTGCGGCGCGGATGACGATCTGGCGCTGGTCCTGACCTTCGCGGAGCCAGACGGCCTGGGGCGCTTCGCTGGCCATCACCGAGCCGGAGATGCGCTGGCGCTCGCGCTGGAACAGGCCGTCTGCCGATGAGGCCAGTGGGCCGATCACGGTCACCGTCAGGATGCCGAGCACGAGCGCACAGCCAGCGGCCGGGAGGACGAAGCGCCAGGCCGAGACCCCGGCCGCCCGCATGGCGATCAGCTCGCTGCGCCGGTTCAGGCCGACAAAGGCCGACAGGGTGCCGAACAGGAAGACGAAGGGCAGGAGCTGAACAATCACGGCGGGTGACTTCAGCATCATCAGGCCGAGGACCCTCAGGCCCGACAGGTCGGTGTCCGACCCCAGGCCACGCGAGATCTCGACGAAATCGATCAGCATCACCAGGGCCGAGATCACGCCGAGGGCGACGCCGAGCGCCCCCAGCTGCTGGACCAGGACGTAGCGTTCGATCCGGCCCAGCCGCAGGGCGGGCCTTGGCAGATCGACGGAGCGCAGGGTGAACCGGCTCATGCCAGTCGCGCCTTAAGCCGGGCGATCGGGCCGCTGGGTCGCCGGTGCGGCCTGAGCGCCCGGAACAGCACCCGCAGGGACACGGCCGTGGCGACGACCGGCAGGACATCCTGGAACAGATTCAGCCAGCCGTTCCAGGCACTGGCCGGGACCAGGCCATAGCCCGCGATCCGGACAAGCAGGAAGAAGGCCGCCGCCTTCGCGATTCGCCCGCCATAGCCCGTGCGGCTGAAGGAGCCGCCGAGGATGGCCGCCAGCGCCATGGCCATCGCCACGAAGGCGTAGAGCGGAGACGACAGCCGCGAATGGGCCTCGGCCAGCAGTTCGCCGCGCGATCCGCTGTCGGCGATTCGCTGCGCCGTCGGATTGAACAGGTCGGTCAGATAGAGGTCGGCGGGCTTGTAGGTGACAGTATCGTCAGTGTCGGTGAAGGCCGCGAGCGGGAACGGGTAGCGGCCAAAGGAGAACTGGTTCAGCACGCCGTTGGACGAGAACTCCTGACCGGAGCCGTTGACCAGGGTCAGGAAGGGCTCCCCGTCGACGCGCTCGAACCGCGCCTCTGCCGCATCCCAGGTCGTGACCTTCTCGCCGTCGTCCAGATAGACGAAGATGTTCTTCAGCAGGCCGCTCTGTTCGATCTGCTGGACATAGACGGTCAGGCCCTCGGGGCCCTGGACGAACCGGCCTTCCTCGACCAGCAGGGCCGCGAGGTCCGTGCGGATCTCGAAGGCCTGATCCCGGGCTGCCTGTTGCGCCCAGGGCTGGACGATGGCCGTGGTGAGCAGGGCGACAGCCGCAACGATCGTCGCAAGGGCGGCCATGGGTGCGATCACCGCCCATCGGCTCATGCCGCTGGCGAAGGTGGCGGTCAGTTCCTGCTCGCGCTGCAGCCGGGTCAGGGCGATCAGGGCCCCGACGAACAGGCCGATCGGCAGGATGACGGCAAGCAGTTGCGGCAAGGCCAGCAGCGTCAGCCGGACCATGACCCAGACACTCTGCCCGCGCTCGACGATCACCTCGAGTTGTTCGAGGCTCTGGCTCAGCAGCCCGATTGCGGCCAGCGCGGCGCAGGCCGCCAGAATGGGAAGGCCGACCTGCCGAAAAAGATAGCCTTGGATCAGGGTCATGAAAGGATTGGCGATGGCCCGGTTGCGGGCAGGGCCCTAGAAGCGCATCTAATACACATCCGGGCGCGCCGGGAACAACCGCGTGCCTTTACCCTCATCACCAAGGACCGGGGACCACCCGGCGGAGCCCCTAATCCATGAAGATCGAATTCGTCGCCCAGTCTGGTCCTGCCGAGATTGTTGCCGTCCTCGTCCATGAGGACCGTGTTCTGGCAGGGGCAGGCAGCGACCACGATGCGGCGGCGTCGGGCTCGCTGACCCGCGCCATGGGCAAGAGCCGGTTCAAGGGCGGCGCGATGTCCACCCACCTGGTGGCGGCCCCGGTCGGGGTCGAGGCTGATTCGATCCTGCTGGTCGGGGCCGGTGATGCGGCCAAGCTGGACGATCTGGCCATCGAGGCTGCGGCGGGCTCGGCATTCCAGGCCGTGCGGCTTTCGGGTGCCGAGACCCTGACGCTTGAACTGGGCCATCTGACGCCCGAACAGGCAGCCCGCGCCGGTTTCGCGGTCCGGCTGGCGGCTTACCGGTTCGACAAATACCTGACCAAACAGAAGCCGGACAAGATCGCCTCGGTCACCACCACGCGGATCGTGACCTCCGACATCCGCGCAGCCCAGGCGGCGTTCGAGCCGATGTCGGCCGTCGCCGATGCCGTCTACTTCTCGCGTGATCTGGTCGCCGAGCCCGCCAACGTCCTGTATCCGGTCGAGTTTGCCCGTCGGGTCAAGGAACTGGAGCGCCTCGGCCTCAAGGTCGAGATCCTGGGCGAGGCCGAGATGGCCAGGCTCGGGATGAACATGCTTCTGGGCGTCGGCCAGGGGTCCGTGCGCGAAAGCCAGCTGGCCGTGATCCACTGGAATGGCGGCACGTCCGGTGACCAGCCCATCGCCTTCGTCGGCAAGGGCGTCTGCTTCGACACCGGCGGTATCTCGATCAAGCCGGCCCAGGGCATGGAAGACATGATCTGGGACATGGGCGGCGCAGCGGCTGTGGCCGGGCTGATGCACGCCCTTGCGGGCCGCAAGGCCAGGGTCAACGCCATTGGCGTGCTTGGCCTTGTCGAGAACATGCCGGACGGCAATGCCCAGCGGCCCGGCGACATCGTCACCTCCATGTCGGGCCAAACCTGCGAGATCATCAACACCGATGCCGAGGGTCGCCTCGTTCTGGGTGACGCGCTCTGGTACACCCAGGACCGCTTCAAGCCGAAATTCATGATCGATCTGGCGACCCTGACAGGGGCCATGATCGTGGCCCTCGGGCTGGACTATGCGGGTGTGTTCTCGAACAGCGACGAGGTCGCCGGCAACATCCTGGCCGCAGCGCCCAAGGTCGGCGACAACGTCTGGCGCATGCCGATGCCGCCGCAGTACGACAAGATCATGGACTCCAGACAGGCCGACATGCGCAACTCGGCTGGTCGCGATGCCGGTTCGATCACGGCCGCCCTGTTCCTGCAGCGTTTCGTCAACGACGTGCCGTGGGCGCATATCGACATCGCCCCGACCGCCTGGGTGAATGATTCCAGGCGCCCGACCGTCCCCAATGGCCCCGTCGGCTATGGCGTGCGGATGCTGGATCGCATGGTGGCGGACTCGTACGAGAGCTGATGTCCGGGGGCGGCACCGAAATCTGGTTCTATCACCTCGAGCGATCGACGCTGGACCAGGTGCTGCCCGAACTGCTGGACAAGACGCTGCAGCGCGGCTGGCGGGCACTGGTGCGCGTCGCTGACGCCGACCGGCTGGACGAGATCGACGAGCATCTGTGGACCTGGCGCGATGACAGCTTCCTGGCCCATGGCCGGGCAGGGCAGGATCACGCCGATCGCCAGCCCATCCTGTTGAGCCAGACGGGCGAGAACCCGAATGCTGCTCAGGCGCTGTTCATCGTGGATCAGTCTGAAATGGGGTCTGTGGAGGGATACGAACGATGTTTCATCATTTTCGACGGCCGGGACGACACGGCGCTGAACCACGCACGCGAGCGCTGGAAGGGGCTGAAGGGGCAGGGGGCCAATCTCGCCTACTGGAAACAGTCGGACGAGGGACGCTGGGAAAAGGCGGCCTGATCGCCACGCTTCTGCTCGCGGCCTGTTCGACACCGCCCGCCGCGCCACCTGCGCCGGCTGCGGTCGCCGTTGCTGTGGCAGAGGCAAACCAGCCGGTCGGCACCCGGATGCCGGAGACGGAAGCCGATCTTTGCAAGGCCGGTGAACACCAGTACCTGGTCGGCAAGCCGAGGTCTGAAATCCCCGTGCCGGTCGAGGTGGTGAACCGCCGGGTGGTCTGCACGACCTGCCCGGTGACGATGGATTTTTCCCCCTACCGCCTGAATTTCTTCTTCAATGCCGAGACGAGCCTCGTTGAACAGGTGCGTTGTGGCTGACCGCTCGGGACCCCGGATCATGAAACGACAGGCCGTCATCCTCGCCCTCGGCGGGGCTCTTGCCGCAACGCTTGCGGGCTGTGCGATGCCGCCCGAGAGCGTGCCCATGCCGACCCCGGTACCGGTGCCGCAGACCTGTAATGCTGCGGCGTCACAGAGCCTGATCGGCAGCCAGGTCGGTGCCGTGAGCTTTGCCTCGGATGCCAATGTCCGGGTGGTCTGCACCACCTGTTCGACGACCCGGGACTATCGTCCGGACCGTCTGAACGTTCGGTTCGATCAGGCGACAGGCCGGATCGAAAAGGTCGATTGCGGCTGAGGCTCAGGGGGCCGGATTGACGGCCAGCAGCTCGACCTTGAACTTCAGGACCGAGTTCGGCGGGATGTCCTGCCCGACCCAGCGTGGACCGTAGGCCAGGTCGGCCGGGATCACGAACTGGTAGGTCTCGCCTTCGCGCATCAGGGCGACGCCTTCGGTCCAGCCCTTGATGACGCGGTTCAGCGGAAAGCTGGCGGGTGCGCCCCGGCTGTACGAGCTGTCGAACTCGCGATTGTCGATGAACGTGCCCTGGTAGTGAACCTGCACCGTGTCGGTGGCGACCGGCTGGGCTCCGTTCGGCGCGGCCTTGCCTTCGCGCCGGTACTGCAGCCCCGAGGCCGTCGTCGTCCAGCCCTTGCGGGCCCCGTTCCAGGCCAGATAGGCGGCCTGGCCGGCGTCCCAGTTTTCCTGCGTCGCTGGGCCGATCGAGGGGATGACGACAAGCTCGACCGGCGCACTGGCACAGGCAGACAGGGCGGTGGTGGCGACGAGGGCGGCAAGGAGGCGTTTCATGGGCAACCGTCAGCTCTGTGTTCAATCTTCAGGACGGTGACTCCGGCTGGAGCCACCGCCCGGGTGAGGGTCTAGCGTCCGAATTTCTGGAATTTGATCCTGTGCGGGATCAGGGCATCGGTGCCCAGACGACGCTTCTTGTCCTCTTCATAGGCCTCGAAATTCCCTTCGAACCATTCGACATGGCTGTCGCCCTCGAAGGCCAGGATGTGGGTCGCCAGACGGTCGAGGAACCAGCGATCGTGGGAGATGACCACGGCGCAGCCCGCGAATTCCTCCAGGGCCTCCTCGAGGTTCTGCAGCGTCTCGATGTCCAGGTCGTTGGTCGGCTCATCGAGCAGGATGAGGTTGCCGCCGGTGGCCAGGGTCTTGGCCAGGTGGACGCGGTTGCGCTCACCGCCCGACAGCTGCCCGACCTTCTTCTGCTGGTCGCCGCCCTTGAAGTTGAAGCTGCCGACATAGGCGCGGGTGTTGATCTCGCGCTTGCCGACCATCATCACGTCGGTGCCGCCGCTGATGGCCTGCCAGATGGTCTCGTCGGGCTTCAGGTCGTCGCGCGACTGGTCGACATAGGCCAGTTTGACGGTCTCGCCGACGCGGATCGTGCCGCCGTCCGGTGTTTCCTGGCCGGTGATCATGCGGAACAGGGTCGATTTGCCGGCACCGTTGGGGCCGATCACGCCGACGATACCGTTGGGCGGCAGCTTGAAGGTGAGGCCGTCGAACAGCATCTTGTCGCCGTAGGACTTGTTGAGGTTCTCGACCTCCAGAACGACATTGCCGAGGCGCGGGCCGGGCGGGATCTGGATGACGGCGTGGGTCTGGGCCCCGCGCATGCCTTCCTGTTCGGTGACCATCCGCTCATAGGCGGCCAGACGGGCCTTGGACTTGGCCTGACGGGCCTTGGCCCCGCTGCGGACCCATTCCAGCTCGCGGGTA
>QBLX01000028.1 GCA_003241825.1 Alphaproteobacteria bacterium | reverse complement strand
CCTGCTGCGCCACGACGGCCCCCGGCTGCACCGACCCCGGCGACCTCAGCACCAGCGGCAGCGGCTGGCCCCCCGGCGGCGCGCCCCGCGCCCGCGGAAAAGGCACCGTCCCCTGCGGGTCGTCGCCCGCCGCAGGCCGAACGTCAGGACGAGACAACCTTCTTCTGACGCGTGGCTGCCCGAGCAGGTTCAGGCCTCAGAACAGCCTGTCGCAGACCGAGATCAGCCGATCCACGTCCTCGGCATCCTGATAGAGGCCGAAGCCGAACCGGATAGTGTCATCACGAACATCGGTGACGACATTGGCCTCCAGCAGCCGCGCGCGCCAGGCCTGCGCATCGGGATGTTTCAGCGCCATGAACCGGGCCCTGTGGCCATTGCCGACCACCGGATTGATAACGGTCGCCTCTGACAGCCGCCCGACATCTCCGTTGTCCAGCGCCGCCTGGAAGCGGGTCTGCAGCCCATGCGCATGGGCCGATATCTCGGCCGTGCCCAATTGCTGGTCGTCGAGCATCCGGCGAACCCCGTTGAAACGGTACAGAGGCGTGGCATCGAAGGTCGCTCCCCAGAACCGTCCTGCGTCGCCGCGGTACTGTACCCCCTCGGGCGGGCCCATCAGATTGCCGAATTCTGCGAACCAGCCCGTCACCACCGGCCGCTCGCAATAGCCGTGCGGCGCGTGCAGCAAGCCAGCCCCCTCGCCGGTCATGGCGTATTTGTAGCCCCCCGTGACGTAGAAGATCCGGTCCGCAACGGCTGACAGGTCTGTCGGCGTGGCCATGAACCCGTGATAGCCGTCGACGATGACCCAGGGGCCGGCCGGGTCGGCAAGGTCAGCCAGCGCCTCCAGGCAGCCAATCGCCTGACCGGTCTTGAAGAATACCTGGCTGACGACGATGGCGTCGAACTCGCCCCCCGTCGCGGCGGCTACAATGCGTTCGTCAAACGTCTCGAACGGCTCCAGGTGGACCCGTGTGACCACGGCCTCGCCCGCCTCTTCCCAGCGTTCGGCCTGACGCCGGAAGGCATGGAACTCGCCATCGGTGGTCAGGATGCGGATCGGCCTGTGCTCGAACCCCGAGAAAAGACGGATCAGGAAGTCATGGGTATTGGGCGCGAAGACCACAGTGTCGGGATCCGGCAGGTGCAGTTCGGCCGCGACATGGCGCTGCGCCTCCGGCACCACCTCGCCAAATATCAGATCCCATTTCCGGTCCGCGAAATGGTTTGCCTCGACCCAGGCGCGAACCTGCCCGTCAAAAGACGCGTCCGGCCACAGATGGTGGCTGTGCGCGGCGAAATGCAGGCGCTCAGGATCAAGACCGAGCGCACGCGAGAAGAGGGGTTTGTAGGACATGGTCAACTCATCATCTCATCAGGCGACAGGCGCCGCCCGATCATAACGCGCGCAACACCCCTGCGGTCCCAGTAAGTCCGGCCAGACCTCAACGGATCAAAGTGTCGCTGCTACCGCGGAGCTCAAGTCCCGGCACCAGGTCCCGGACTTGAGCGAAGGCCGGCTCAGACCATTGCGCCGTGGCAGTGCTTGAATTTGCGGCCCGATCCGCACGGACAGTCCGCATTGCGCGAGGTGCGCTCCCAGCCCACCGGGAGGGCGTCCACCGGCAGGCGAGAGCGGGCGTCGCCCTCCAGCGCCCCTTCGGGCAGTTGTGAGCGGGGGTCGGCCATTTCGTTGACGCCGGTGCCGGGGTTCAGGTGGATTTCCTGGAATTCAGGCATCTCGGGCGGGGGCTGGAAGCGGAACTCGACCGTCATCAGCCAGCGCGTCACATTGTGCCGCAGGTCGTGCAGCAGGGTTTCGAACAGGTTGAAGGCCTCGGTCTTGTACTCGTTCAGCGGATCGCGCTGACCATAGCCGCGCAGGCCGATGACGCCGCGCAGGTGGTCCAGATGAACCAGATGCTCGCGCCAGCTCATGTCGATCTGCTGCATCAGGAACTGCTTTTCGAGCCCCCGTGTCTGGTCGGCACCGATCATGTCCAGACGCTCGACAGCGCGAGCCTCGGCGGCAGCCTGCAGCCTCTCCTCGACCTCCTCGTTGGACACGCCCTCCTCGGCAGCCCAGTCGTGCAGCGGAAGCTCCAGACCCAGGGTCGACTTGACCTTCTCGTCCAGGCCGTCGATGTCCCACTGCTCTGCATAGGCCTTGGGCGGCATGTAGCGGTCGACCAGATCGCGGATCACGTCCTGACGGAACTCGCCGACCAGTTCGGACAGGTCGGTCGAATCCATGAACTCTTGGCGCTGCTCGAACACGGCCTTGCGCTGGTCGTTCACGACGTCGTCGTACTTCAGCAGGTTCTTCCGGATGTCATAGTTCCGGGTCTCGACCCGCTTCTGGGCAGTCTCGACGGCCCGGTTCAGCCAGGGGTGCGAGATGGCCTCGCCTTCGGCGACGCCGAACTGGCGCATGATCGCGTCCAGCCGGTCACCGGCGAAGATGCGCAGCAGGTCATCCTCGCAGCAGAGGAAGAATTTCGATGTTCCCGGGTCGCCCTGGCGACCCGTACGGCCGCGCAGCTGGTTGTCGATGCGGCGGCTCTCGTGGCGCTCGGTGCCAAGGACGAACAGTCCGCCGGCGGCCAGCGACTTCTCGCGCTGGACGGCGATGTCGGCCTTCAGCCGGGCCTCTTCGGCGGCCAGCATCTCGGGGGTGACCTCGACAGCCATATTGCGCTGGTCCAGCCGGTATTTTTCCATCCGCATCTCGAGGTTGCCCCCCAGCTGGATGTCCGTGCCGCGACCAGCCATGTTGGTGGCAATCGTCACTGCGCCCGGCAGGCCCGCATCAGCAACGATGAAGGCTTCCTGTTCGTGCTGACGGGCGTTCAGAACCGAGTGCGGGATGCCCTTGCCGCGGACGTATTCGATGTCGAATGCCTCATCCCCGACCTTGGCGGCTTCCTTCTCGCGACCGACAAATTCAGCCTTGGGCTTGCGCGAGATCTCGACCTCGTACTCGATGGTGTTCAGCAGGGTGGACAGGCTCTCCGATTTTTCGATGGAGACGGTGCCGACCAGGATCGGCTGGCCCTTTACATGGCATTCGGCGATCTGTTTCGCGATTGCCTGGTTCTTCTCTGCATAGGTCCGGTAGACCTCGTCGTCGAAATCGATGCGCTTGATCGGCCGGTTGGTCGGCACTTCGAGGACATCCATCTTGTAGATGTCGAGGAACTCCTGCGCTTCCGTTGCCGCTGTCCCGGTCATGCCGGACAGCTTTTCGTAAAGCCGGAAATAGTTCTGGATTGTTACCGAGGCCAGGGTCTGGTTCTCGGGCATGATCTTGACGTCCTCCTTGGCCTCGATGGCCTGGTGGAGGCCTTCGGACAGACGACGTCCTGTCATCATCCGGCCTGTGAACTCGTCGATCAGGACGATCTCGCCCGCCTTGATGATATAATCCTTGTCCCGCGCATACAGGGTGTTGGCCCGCAGCGCCTGGTTTGTGTGGTGAACCAGGCTGATGTTGGCGGCATCATAAAGCCCGGTTGTGTCCTCGGCGAAATGGCCGCCCTCCTCGAGCATCTGCTCGATCCGCTCGGAGCCCAGCTCTGTCAGCAGGGCCTGACGCTGTTTCTCGTCGAGGTCGAAGGTTTCAGGGTCCTTGATCAGCTCCTTAACGACGGCGTCGACGATCTTGTACAGATCCGAACGGTCTTCGGTGGGGCCCGAGATGATCAGCGGCGTGCGCGCCTCGTCGATCAGGATCGAGTCGACCTCGTCGACAATCGCGAAATTGTGCGGCCGCTGCACCATCTCGGCCCGGTCATAGACCAGGTTGTCGCGCAGATAATCGAAGCCGAACTCGTTGTTGGTGCCATAGGTGATGTCCGCTGCATACGACAGCTGGCGCTGGCCGGACGACAGACCATTGACGATGACCCCGACCTCCATGCCCAGGAACCGGTAGACCCGGCCCATCCATTCGGCATCGCGCCGGGCCAGATAGTCATTGACCGTGATGACGTGCACGCCCTTGCCGCTCAGGGCATTCAGATAAGCTGGCGCGATCGCAACCAGGGTCTTGCCCTCGCCGGTGCGCATCTCGGCGATGCCGCCCTCGTTCAGGATCATGCCGCCCGCGAGTTGCACATCAAACTGACGCATGCCCAGCACGCGCTTGGATCCTTCGCGGGCAACCGCAAAGGCCTCGTTCAGAACCTTGTCCACAGCCTGCCCGCCCGCCAGCCGGTCGCGGAACGTCTGGGTCATCATGCGGAGCTCGTCATCCGACAGGGCCGCAAATTTGGGCTCCAGAGCATTGATCTGCTGAACGCGACCCATGAAGTCCTTGACCTTGCGGTCATTAGAGGAGCCGAAGAGTTTCTTGGCGAAGCCGAGCATGAAGGATCCGGTGGCGGTCGAGCGTCTGACGGCTCTGGTACAGGGTCCGGGCGTCGACCCGGGTGGCGGCGTCTGATGCGCCGCCCGAGAGGCTGACAACGGCGGCGGCCCCGCGCTCGCCGAACCGGCGCTGCTTGGGCCGCGCGGACGATCGAAAACCGCTCGACTTGGGCGCAGGCGGGACTTAAGCACCGGCCTTACCCCTGTCAACGCGAGGGCCTTTGGCCCGTCGGGCTTTCGGGCCCCTCCAGTCGGACGGAGCGCCCGGTGCGACCCCCCAGAACCCACCCCTTTTTCCTCCTGTTTGTCGTCACCCTGATGCTCTCGGCCTGCGCCCGGGGATCGGGCAGCGAAGCTGCGCCAGAGCCCGATGACACAGCCGTGGCACGTGTGCAGGACCAGACTCTGTGGGCTTCTGATGTGCGGCGGGAGGCTGTCGCTCAGGGCCTGATTGGCGAAGACGAACCGCTGGACGTCACCAGCGACTTGTTCCGGCGCGTGCTCGACGAGGTGATCGACCAGAAATTGCTGGCCGCCGAGGCCGAGCGCCGGGGCCTTGATAATGCTGCCCTCGCCCAACGGCGCCTCGAAGCCACACGCCAGCGAATTCTCGGTGACATGCTGGTCGAAAGCGTCGTTGACGGCGCGATTTCGGACACGGCGGTCGAGACGCTGTATCGGGAACAGCTCCGGCTGGCCCGCGGATCCGAGGAAGTTCGCTTCCGGCTGATCCTCACAGCGACAAAGCCCGAGGCCGACGCCGTGATTGGCATTCTGGGCCAGGGTGCCCTGTTCGAGGCCGTCGCCGCCGAACGCTCGATCGATGAGGCGACGCGTTTTTCGGGTGGCGATCTTGGCTATGCCACGCTGGATGTCGTGCCGGAGGCCCTTGCCAATGCTCTGCGTGACGCCCCGACCGGTTCGACGGTCGGGCCCGTCCAGACCACCGGCGGCTGGGCTGTGCTGCGGGTCGAGGATAGGCGGACCGAGGCCCCGCCGACGCTGGAGCAGGCGCGGCCCCAGATCGTGCGCTATCTGACCTATGAAAGGGTCCGACAGTTGCTGGAACAGCTCAGGGGCAAGGCCGATGTCGACGTCCTGATCGATACGGGCAATCCTGGTGTCCAGACTACCCGTCCTTCCGCCTCCGTTTCCGCTCCCGCCCAGAAGGCCGCCGCATGAGCCGTGAATCGACACCGCCACCTCGCGTCTCGACCGGTCAGAAGATCGAGCACGCCCTCGAGAAGGCTCTCGACCCCATCGCTTCGGCACTCAAGCGAGCGACCCAGTCTGCACCTGCAACCCCGGTGACGCCGGCTGCGCCCGGCAAGCCGGGCTTGGCCATCTCGCCCCTCGCTGTCCCTTTCCCGACCATACCGCCCATCGGCGGAGTCGAGATCGCAACGGCCCGGGCGGGGTTCTACAAGCACGAGCGCGAGGATCTGGTGGTCTTCCGCTTCGCCCGCGGCACGACCTGTGCCGGCGTCTTTACCCGCCACAAGGTCGGCTCCGCACCGGTCGACTGGTGCCGTCGCCAGCTCGACAGCGAAGGGGGCGGCGAGGACGTCCGGGCGCTCGTTGTCAACGCGGGTTGCGCCAATGCCTTTACCGGCAAGCCCGGGGCCGATGCGGCACGTCGCACGGCCTCCGAAATCGCCAAGCGGTTCGGCTGCCGCCAGCGCGACGTCATGATGGCTTCGACCGGGGTGATCGGTGTTCTGCTGGACGACCGCAAGATCGCAGCCCGCCTCGGCGAGATCGAGGCGAGGATGGATGCCGACACCCATCCGACCGAGCAATGGGCTGCGGCGGGTCGTGGCATAATGACGACGGACACCTTCCCCAAGGGGTCTTACGCGGAGTGCGAGATCGAGGGGTTCAAGGTTCGTCTGGCCGGGATCGCCAAGGGTTCGGGCATGATCGCGCCGGACATGGCCACCATGCTCGGCTTCATCGTCACCGATGCCGCGATCGCGCCGCCTGTCCTGAGAGCACTGCTGGGCCTGCATGTGCGCACGACCTTCAACAGCGTGACCGTGGACGGCGACACCTCGACCAATGACACCTGCCTTCTCTTTGCGACGGGCGCATCGGGGGCCCCGCGTATCGGACGCGTCGGCGACCGGCGGCTGAAGGGTTTCAGCGAGGCGCTGGAGAAGATCATGCTGGATCTGGCCCACCAGCTGGTTCGTGATGGCGAGGGCGCAACGAAATTCGTGCGTGTGACCGTGGATGGCGCAGCCAGCCCCGCATCTGCCCGCAAGCTGGCCAAGTCGATTGCCGACAGTCCCCTCGTGAAGACGGCCATCGCCGGTCAGGACGCCAACTGGGGCCGGGTGGTGATGGCCGTCGGCAAGACCGATGAACCCGTCAACAGGGACCATCTCGCGATCAAATTCGGTCCTCATCAGGCCGCGATCGATGGCGCCCCGTCATCGACCTACGATGAGGCGAAGATGACGGCCTATATGAAGAACGCGGAGATCGACATCACTGTGGATGTCGGTGCCGGCCGGGCTTCTGCCACCGTCTGGACCTGCGATCTGACCAAGGGCTACATCGAGATCAACGGCGACTACCGGTCCTGAACGTCTTCCCCGGGACGCTGTGCCCGGGGAAGACGCGCCGGTCTGTCAGCCTTTGGCCCAGACGCCGAACGGATCGCTCCAGCTCAGTCCCATGGCGTCGGCAACGGCCGGATAGGTGATTTCGCCCTTCAGGACATTGAGCCCGCGCGCCAGATGCGGGTCCTTGCGCAAGGCCTCCAGGCCATGATCGGCCAATGCGAGGCCGAAGGGCAGGGTGGCGTTGTTCAGCGCCTCCGAAGAGGTGCGCGGAGCGGCACCGGGCATGTTGGCGACGCAGTAATGGACAACGCCGTCGATCACATAGGTCGGGTCCTCGTGTGTCGTGGCGTGACTGGTCTCGAAACAGCCTCCCTGATCGATGGCGACGTCGACCAGCACCGATCCGGGCTTCATCTGCTGCAGGTGGGTCTTCTTGATCAGTTTCGGGGCCTCGGCACCGGGAACCAGCACAGCACCGATCACGACGTCGGCCTTGACGACTTCCTCGTCGATCGCGCCGATCGAGGAATAGCGGGTGATAACCCGGCCGTTCGTGACCTCGTCGATATAGGCCATGCGCGGGATCGAACGCTCCAGCACGACGACCTCGGCTCCCAGTCCCATGGCCATCCGGGCTGCGTTCAGGCCGACGACACCGCCGCCGAGCACCAGCACCCGTGCCGGGGCGACGCCGGGCACGCCGCAGAACAGCAGTCCCATGCCGCCATTGTGCTTGAGCAGGGTCTCGGCTGCCGAGAAGACGGCGATACGGCCGGCGACTTCCGACATCGGGGCCAGCAGTGGAAGGCCGCCCCTCGCGTCGGTCACGGTCTCATAGGCGATGGCGGCGCATTTCGAGGCCATCAGCCCCCTGGTCTGCTCGGGATCGGGAGCGAGATGCAGGTAGGTATAGAGGATCTGGTCTTCGCGGAGCATTTCCCACTCGACCTTTTGCGGCTCCTTGACCTTCACGATCATGTCGGCGTTTGCAAAGATTGTAGGCGCGTCGGCGACGATCTTCGCCCCCGCGAGCGTGAAATGCTCGTCCGTGAAGCCGGCTCCGAGACCCGCTCCGGTCTCGACCGAGACCTCGTGGCCACGGGCGACGTACTCGCGAACAGCCGTCGGCGTCAGGCCGACGCGGTGCTCATTCTTCTTGATTTCCCTTGGGACGCTGACGCGCATGGTGTTCTTCCCTTTTGACGGGCCTGCTCATGGAGCGGCGGGCCGCTGTACTGCGTCATTCTAGCGTTTGCCGGACCGCAGGTTCCTGTTCATTTGCGCGGGTGATCGACGTAAACTCGCAGAACCTGTTTGAAAGAGGTCCCATGCAGACTGTTTCCGCCGTTACGCTCGACACCATCGACAGAAAGATGCTCCGCGCCCTTCAACACGACGGGCGGATCACGAATGCCGATCTGGCTCGGACGGTAGCTCTTTCCGAAAGCGCCTGCCTGCGCCGCCTGCGTGCGCTCGAGGCGGCCGGCGTGATTGATCACTACGCCGCCATCATCAACGAGCGTTCAGTGGGACTGCCGATCTGCGTCTTCGTGACCGTGACCCTGTCATCCCAGGCCGAAACCACCCTGACCGCGTTCGAGACCGCGATCGCGACCGTGCCCGAGGTGGTCGAATGCTACCTGATGACCGGGGGCTCCGATTATCTGCTGAGGCTTGTGGTGCGCGATGTCGACGACCTCGAGCGGGTCCACGCCAAGGCCCTGACCACCCTCCCCGGCGTGACCCGGGTCAGTTCCAGCGTAGCGATGCGGACGGTGGTCAAACGCGGCGCACTGCCGGTTTGACAGACAGAACACAGGGCAGGATAATCAACCATGGGTTTTCAGGAAGCACCTGTCGTCTGGCTTGATCTCGAGCCCACGCTCGACGAGGAGATCGATGCTCTCGCCGAGGGGGATGTGTTCGAGATGGCCAATCTGGTCGAAGCACAGACAGGCGTGCCGGGCACGATCTTCATTTCGACAATCATGGCTCGCACGGCCCTCGCGTGAAATACTATCCGCGCAGGGGCGGACAGGAGCCCAGTTTCTCTGTGGCCATCGCTTCGGAACCTCGGGTTGTGGCCAGCAGCCTGCCAGACCATGAGATGGCAAGAATGGCACCTGCTGTTCTGGAGTGGACACGGCTGAATCATGAGGCGCTGTCTCGCTTCTGGTGGGAAGGCAAGACCTGGGGCGACCCTGAGGTGACCGAGTTCAAGAAGGGCCTGAAAAAGGTCTGACGGCCCAAATCTCGTTCGCCAGACTTTTAGATCGATCGGCGGACTTGATGTTTCGAGCCATGACGCCGACCTGTTTTGGATAGGAGTTCCAATCGATGAAGCTTGGTTCGGTAACCATCTGGTTGGGCATTGTCTTACTGGCGATGCTTTGGGCAGCTCATGGAATCGCTGCAGAAGGCTTGCGCTGGCTGCCCCTGTTAATCTGTGGGCTCGGTCTCCTTTGCGCGGCTCATGCGCCAAGTCGTGCGTTCGTTTTAGACAAGACCTGCAGCTTCGTGGAAGCAAAGCCGCACCGCTGGCTGCTGATCATCTTTGGCGCAGCCCTGGTCTGGCAACTGGTAGGTGTTGAACTGGCCTTCCTGGTGGCGGGCGACGTGCTTGCATATGTCGAGCTTTTGGCGGCGGCCAGCCTCATATCGGCAAACGCTCGGTTCAAGGCCGCTAAAGAGGCAGTAGCGGCGCGTCTTCGTCCAATGAAGGCTGGCTTGATGCTTGCGATAAGCGTCGCTCGTCGTTCATCCGGTCTACGAAGGACGCACCGGACCAAGAGTCGGCGCTTGCCGGATAAGGAAGCGGATGAGACCGGTAGTTGCGCTCGCCTGATCTGGTCGAACCAACCGCGGCCTACTTCAGCGCCAGTGTCACCGATTTGACGTTCACATATTCGTCGATGCCGTGGGTCGAGCCCTCGCGCCCGTAGCCAGACTGTTTGACCCCGCCGAAGGGAGCGATGGCCGTGGACATCAGGCCTGTGTTCACGCCGCACATGCCGGCCTCGATCCGGCGGCTGATGCGCATGGCGCGGTTGAGGTCCCGGGTGAAGATGTAGGACGCCAGCCCGAACTCGCTGTCATTGGCCTTGGCCAGCACCTCGTCGTCGGTGTCGAAGGTGAAGACGGGGATCAGGGGGCCAAACGTCTCCTCGTGGCGGAACATCTCGTCATCGCCGCCGAGGGTCACCGTTGGCTTGTAGAACCGGCCGCCGAGGGCATGGCGCTCGCCCCCCGTCAGAATCCGGCCGCCCGATGCTGTGACCCGTGCCAGATGGTCCTCGACCTTGATCAGCGCCTTGTCCTCGATCAGTGGACCGACCGTGACGCCCTGTTCGAAGGCCGGGCCGACCTTGATCGCGGCAACGGCGACCGCCAGCTTTTCTGCATAGGCCTCGGCGATCGAGGCCTGGGCATAGACGCGGTTGGGACAGACGCAGGTCTGGCCGGCATTGCGGAATTTGGCCTTGATGGTCTCGGCCACGGCAAGGTCCAGATCGGCGTCCTCGAACACGATCAGGGGGGCCGAGCCGCCTAGCTCCAGCGACAATCGCTTCAACGTAGGCGCACACTGCCCGGCGAGTTTTGCCCCGACGCCTGTGGAGCCGGTGAACGACAGTTTCCGGATCAGAGGTGACCGGGTCATGGCCCCGCCGATAGCAGTAGCGTCCCCTGTGACGATGCTGAGTGCACCCTTGGGCAGACCGGCCTCATAGGCGAGTTCGGCCAGGATGATCGCCGAGAACGGCGTCTGGGAGGCCGGCTTGACGACGGCCGTACAGCCCGCAGCAAACGCCGGGCCCAGCTTGCGGGTGAGCATCGCCGCCGGAAAATTCCACGGCGTGATCAGTGCGCAAGGGCCGACGGCTTCGCGATAGGTCAGGATCAGGTGACCCAGCGGGCTGTCATGGGTTTCGCCGATCAGCCGTTCGGCCTCGCCCGCGAACCATTTCAGAAAGCTGTTGGCATAGGTCACCTCACCCCTGGCTTCCTCGAACGGCTTGCCGTTCTCGAGTGCCATCAGGGCTCCAAGCCCGTCGAGGTTGGCATCGATCAGCCGTGCCCACTCGCGCAGGAAGGCTGCCCGCTTGTGTGGGTCGGATCGTGACCAATCGCCAAAGGCCTCATGTGCGGCCTCGATCGCCTCCCCGGTTTCCGCCGCACCCAGATTGGGCACCTGGCCCAGGATCTCGCCCGTCGCGGGATCGTCGACGGCAATCCCGTCGGCTCCGGCCTCCACGCGTCGGCCCGCGATCAGGGCATGCTGACGAAGCAGCTTCAGGCCGGCAGCTTTGGCGTTGGTGTTCATGGAGACTCCTTGAGGCAAGACACGTCATGTCCAACGCTCAGTCGCCGATGGTGTTCAGGTCCCGACCGCGGGTTTCCGGCAGAAACAGCAGGGCCACCAGCGCGGAAACAGCGGTGAAGCCGACGGCGTACCAAAGACCGAAATAGATGTTCCCCGACCAGGCCACGAGCGCAAAGCTGGCAGCAGGGAGCAAACCCCCGACCCACCCGGTGCCCACATTGTACGGCAGGCTCATGGCCGTATAGCGAACACGGGTCGGGAACAGTTCAACGAGTGCCGCTGCCTGTGGACCATAGACAGCGGTTGCCGCGACCATGAACACCATGAGGATGCCAAAAACCGCCAGCAGATTGATCCGGGCTGGATCGGCCCGGGCCGGGTAGCCAGCTTCGTTCAGTGCGGCCTTCACCCGGGCCTCGACGTCGGTTCTGGCCGCTTTGAGAGCGGCGGGCTCCAGGCCTGCGCCCTCGATCGAGGGAACGGACACCGACCCCACACGAACCTGGGCCAGCGTACCTGCAGGTGCGGCAGTGTTGTCGTAGCTCACACCCGCATTGGACAGCACATTCTTCGCCAGATCGCACGACGAGGCGAAGGCCGTCTTGCCGACCGGGTCGAACTGGACGGCACAGGTGGCTGGATCCGCGACCACGGTGACAGGTGCGGTGGCCTGTGCCTGCGCGAGGGCTGGATTGGCCGCGCTCGTCAGGGCGTGAAAGCCCGGGAAGACAGAAATCAGGAACAGGATCATACCCCCGATCATCACCGGTTTTCTCCCGACACGGTCCGAAAGCCAGCCGAAGAAGATATACAGGACGGCGGACGCCACCGTGATCGCCAGGATCAGGCCATCCACTGTCGACACCTCGATCTTGAGCACCCGCTCCATGAAGAAGCGGGTGTAGAAATAGCCCGCGTACCAGACCGCCCCCTGGGCAAACATGATTCCCACCAGAGCGATCACGACGTATTTGCCGACCTTCCAGGTAGCGAAACTCTCGCGGAACGGGGCCTGCCGTTCGGTGCTGTCTGCGACCATCCGCTTGAAGGCCGGGCTCTCGTGCAGCTTGAGCCGGATCCACAGGGAAATGACCAGGAGGAAGAAGGACAACAGGAAGGGGATGCGCCAGCCCCACGCATCGAATGCCTCCACGCCCATGATGGCCCGGGTGATAAGGATGACGCTGAGGGCCATGATCAGGCCGATCGCGGCCGTGGTCTGGATCCATCCCGTCAGATAGCCCCGCTTCTTCTGGGGCGCGTGCTCGGCCACATAGATGGCGGCTCCGCTGTATTCGCCTCCGAGGGCAAACCCCTGCAGGATCCGAAGAAAGATCAGCAAGATCGGAGCAAGGATGCCGATCTGGTCGTAGTCCGGCAACAGCCCGATTGCGACGGTGGCGACCCCCATCAGGGTGATCGTCACCAGGAAGGTGGTCTTCCGGCCCGTCTTGTCGCCAAACCAGCCGAAAACAAGCGCGCCGAGCGGGCGGACGACGAACCCGACGCCGAAGGTCAGCAGGGCCAGGATGTAGCTCGTCGCTTCGCCCACATCAGCGTAGAAATGACGGGCAATGATGGTCGTCAGCGACCCGAAGATGAAGAAATCATACCACTCGAATGCAGTCCCGGCTGCCGAAGCTCCGACGACAGTCTTGAGGCCAGGTCCCTGGCCTTCGGCCTGGGACGGTGCGGCGTGGCTCATCAGTTCCCCCTCTGGATGCGGCGACCTGGCCGCGCTTCTCGGGCGCAGCCTAGCGGGCGTCAAGCAGCGGGGGAAGCGTAAGCCTCAGACAACGAAACCCTGCCGGCGTGGGGGAAGCCGACAGGGTTCTTCAACAATGACCGCTTGGCGTAGGGTCGGTTCGAGGGGATCAGAATGCATCCAGCCCCTCGACGAAGGTCTTATTGCTTGGCGTCGTTAGCGGCACCTGTGACGGCAGAGCCGACAGCCTGGGTGTCACGTCCGGCACCGGCGATGGTGTTGCAGGCTGCAGTCGAGAGGGCGGCGGCAGCGACGACGAGGATCAGGATCTTGCGCATTTTAGAAATCTCCGGGAAGGCGAAGCGATTTCGCCATTCTTGCGGTCGATCAACGCGATAGGGGTCCAGAGGTTCCCAGGACGTCATGCGGATCTGTCGGGGTCAGGGCCTCCGGCGTTGCAAATACCAGTCTCGCGATCGTGCCTCCATCGGGTGCCGGAAGCAGTTCGGCCGTGCCTCTCAGCTGTTTCGCAAACGCCCCCATCAATGTTCGTCCAACGCCGCCCGAGTCGGCAGCAGGGTCGGGCCCCGGGCCGTCGTCCTGCACTTCCAGCACGCTCGTTTCACCTGCGACGGCGAACCGCACCTGCAGATCGCCGCCCCGGGCTGCAAAAGCATGTTTCTGGGCATTGGTCACGGCCTCGACCAGCCAGAGGGCCAGCGGTGCGAGTTTGTCAGGGTCGACGAGAAGGCTGTCCGCCTGGACGGAACTGGTCACCAGATGACCGCGACCGGCTTCGCTCGCGACCAGCTGTCCAACGAGTTCCGTCAGAAAGTCCCGAGCGTCGGCATGGCGGACGTTGTCGCTCTGGTAGAGGGTCCGGTAGATCAGGGCGAGAGCTGAAATCCGCTGGCGTGTGTCGCCCAGCGCTGCCTTTGCCGGCGCGTCCGTCAGGGCTCGCTGTTGCATCGACAGGAGCGAGGAAATTATCTGCAGGTTATTCTTCACCCTGTGGTGAATCTCGCGCATCAGCCCGTCTTTTTCAGCCAGGCCTTCATTCAGGGCGGCGTCACGGGTCTGGATGGTGTCGGCCAGCTCATCCAGGGTGTTGGCCAGGACGCGGATTTCCGACGGCGCGTTCGCCGCCTGGGTCGGCCGAACTGTGAATCGACCTTTGGCGTAGATGGAAGCTACTCGCTCCAGATAGGTCAGCCAGCGAATGATGATCCGCTCAGACACGGTCATCACCGCGAGGAAGGCCGTGAGCCAGGCCGCAAGAGGCATCAGCACGAGACCGATCGGGTTCAACCGTGCCCATGAAAGCCAGCCCGGAGCTGGGGCTGAAAAAACGACGAAGACATCTCGCCCCGCCAGGGCCGCCACGGAGTAGACCCGGTTCTGACCCGTGCCGTCCCGAGCCTCGAATATCGAGGCCTCGCCGGCACGGGTTTGCGCAATGATCCGGGCGGCTGTCCCATTGGTAATGGTCGCAAACGCGGCCGTTTCGGTAGCGGTCAGAATGTTCCCGGCTGCATCCGCCAGGGCAGATTGAGCGCCTTCCGGCAAGGTGGGGTCAACGAGTTGTGGCCTGAGGCTCGCGAGAGGGACCAGCCCCACCATCGCACCATCAAACGTGCCCATGGGCCGTTGCGAACGCACGGCGACAATCAGAGCGGGACGGAGGGGCATCCCTCGTCCGGATCGGGAAAGGACGGTATCTTCGCCGGCTTTCAGCCGCTGGAACCAGACCGTGTCGGCGACGGTCGCTGGCAGGCCTGCCTCAGTCTCGGCGCGACAGACGATCACGCCGGTGGCGCTGACGCGGTAAAGGCCGTCATAACCCTCGAGACGATCGACGAGCGTCCCGAGGCGGGGTCCACAGAATGGACCGAGCGATTCGGGGCTCAACACCGTCAGGACAAGGGTCGCAGCTGCAAGCCGGGCGCGGGCCTCCCCCGCGCTGCGTTCCGCCGCCAGTTGCAGGTCCAGCCGCCGCTCGGCGGCCTGCTCGCGAAAATCAGCCCGGGCCTGGAAGCCGCCCAGCAGAAGGATGGGCATAAGGGCCACAGCCATGGCCGTGCCAAGCCTGAAACGGATACCCTTGAAGCGTTGGGGGCCCGGCCGGAGCCCCGCAGACCGCCGGCCCGGCTGGCCTGATGCGCGGCCGGATCCGAACATTTTCAGAACGGCCGCGAACCGCTCAAGCGGTCTGCATCGGCCAGGATGGAGCGCATGGCATCACCCGCTGCGCGGCCATCGCGCGTGTAACCGCCCCGTTCGAGGGTTGCTGCCAGCGCCTTGCGTGCACGACTGACCCGACTCTTGACCGTGCCGACGGCGCATTGGCAGATCGCTGCTGCTTCCTCATAGGCAAAGCCGCCAGCACCGACGAGAATGAGCGCTTCGCGCTGTTCCTCGGGGAGGGTGTTGAGCGCCAGACGCAACTCATCGAGCGCGACAGGGGCTTCGGGATCATCGACTGCGACCAGCGTTCGTTCGGCGGCTTCCTGGTCAAGCTGCGACTGACGCCATGACCTCCGCTTCTCCGAATAGAACTGGTTGCGCAGGATCATGAAGGTCCAGGCCTTCATGTTGGTGCCCATCTGATAGCTGGCCCGGGCGTCCCACGCCTTCATCATGGCGTCCTGGGCCAGATCGTCGGCCGCGGTCGGATCTCCTGTCAGCGTTCTGGCAAAGGCACGCAGATGCGGGATGAGCGTCACGAGCTCGCGTTTGAAGCCGGCGTCGTCGGCAGAAGGCGGCTTGGGGGGCGCGGGTGCGCGTCCGGCGCTCATGTCTTGTCCCCGCCCGACGATCGCTCGTCAGCGCGGCGGAGAATTTCGAGAAACTCGTCCGGCACAGGCTCGTTGACGACCTCATCGAACATGTGGCGAAGCTTTACGCCAATCGCCTGCTGGCGCAGTCGTGCCTCTTCCAGACCGGCATCAGCCTTTTCGGGCGGGCCGCGCCGGGAAGACTCTGGAGTATCAATCATAAACAAGACCGCCGCCGATATCGTCGCGCTTTCACGCCCCATGGACCCCGTCAACGTGGTGATCCCCCGGGGGTTCCTAGGTTACATGCATTTAATGCTCAAGCTTGGGGTTGCCACAGGGAACCCGGCTACGCTTGTTACGTTGATGTGGAAATGGAGCGCGCGTCTGCGAGGCTCCCACATGCCTTATCGGGGATTATTCTGAATGAGCCTTCTGGCCCGGCTTGCGCCGCACCTGCCCTACGTCCGTCGTTACGCCCGCGCCCTGACCGGTGATCAGGCGACAGGCGACAACTATGTCCGCGTCGCCCTCGAGGCCCTTGCAGCGGGTGAGCGACAGCTCCCGGCCGACATGACGCCGCGGGTCGCCCTGTACCATGTGTTTCACACCATCTGGGTCTCGACAGGTGCCAAGCTGGAGGACTCCAGTGGCCTTGACGCCAGTGATGACGCGTCACGCCGGTTGATGCGGATCGCACCGCGGTCGCGGCAGGCTTTCCTGCTGACGGCACTTGAGGGTTTCACACCTTCGGAAGCGGCGCAGATTCTGGGGGCGGATGCCCGTGAGGTCGAACGTCTGATCGGATCGGCCCAGAGCGAGATCGACGCCGAACTGGCCACCGATGTCCTGATCATCGAGGACGAGGCCATCATCTCGGCGGATATCGAGAGCCTGGTGCGCGAACTCGGGCACAACGTCACCGGCACAGCCACGACCCATGACGAAGCCGTCGATGCGGTTGCGCGTCATCGTCCGGGTCTTGTCCTGGCCGACATCCAGCTTGCAGACGGGTCATCCGGGATCGACGCCGTCAAGGACATCCTCAAGCGTTTCGATGTCCCCGTTATCTTCATCACCGCCTTCCCGGAGCGGCTGCTGACCGGAGAGCGTCCCGAGCCGACATTCCTCATCACCAAGCCGTTCCAGCCGGAAACGGTGAAAGCGGCGATCAGCCAGGCGCTGTTCTTCCACCCTTCGCGTCAGAAGGAAGGCGTCTAGGCGTCGATCAGCCAGTCGGCGGTCGTCTCGCGACCAAGCATGTCATCGTAGCTGGGCCGTGGTCGCACCACGGCCCAGTCTGCGTTTCGGACGAGGACTTCCGGGACCAGGGGACGGGTATTGTATTCGCTGGACATGACGGCCCCGTAGGCCCCGGCCCCTGTAAAGGCGACGAGGTCGCCCGGCTGCACCGGCGCCATTGTCCGATCGCGCGCAAAGGTGTCTCCGGTTTCGCAGACTGGTCCGACGATGTCATAGATCACGGGCCCGCCGGGCCGGGGCGTCACGGGCACGACCTCGTGGAAGGCGTCGTACATGGCGGGGCGGATCAGGTCGTTCATGGCGGCATCCAGAACCATGAACTGGCGTCCGGTGCCGGACCCGTCAGCGGCGCGCTCGGTAATCTGGATCACCCGGCTGAGCAGGATGCCGGCATTGGCGGCCAGCAAACGCCCGGGCTCGAACACGGCCTCCACGCCCAGCCCGTCGAGCACACGCGCAGCCATGGCGACATAGTCGGCGGGCGATGCCGTCGGGGCGCCGCCATGATAGGGAACACCCAGCCCGCCCCCGAGGTCCAGCCGCGTGACTTCCAGCCCCTGCTCGCGCAATGACATCGTCATCTGCCGCAGCAGCAGGAACGCGGCCTCCAGCGGGGCAAGGTCTGTGATCTGGCTGCCGATATGACAGGCCAGTCCGACCGGACGAACGTAAGGACACGCAGCCGCTCTTGCATACAAGGCCAGGGCCTCTTCCGCCGGAATGCCGAATTTGTCGCCTTCCCCGCCGGTGGTGATCTTGGCATGCCCGCCCGCCCCGACCTTGGGGTTTACGCGGATGGCGATGTCCGGACAGGCGTCCGACCGTGCGGCGACCGTAATCAGCCGATCCAGTTCGGACGGGCTTTCGACATTGATCTGGCGAACCCCGATGCCGAGGGCATAGGCCAGCTCGGCGTCGGTCTTGCCCACGCCCGAGAAGATGATCCGGTTGGCCGGGATGCCAGCCTTGAGTGCGCGGCGAATTTCGCCTTCCGAAACCGTGTCCGCCCCGCAGCCCAGCCGGGCCAGGGTCGCCAGCACCGACACGTTCGAGTTGGCTTTGACAGCAAAGGCGACAAGGGCGTCGCCAAGAGCCCCGCGATGGATCGCGACCGCTTCGGACATCACCCGGTAGTGCCGCTCGAGGGTTGCGGTCGAGTAGATATAGACCGGCGTCCCGACCTGCCCGGCAAGGTCCGTCAGCGAGACCCCTTCAGCATGCAGGACGCCGTCGATCGGCTGGAAATGGTTCAACTACTGCGGCTCGCGGTCAGCGGCGCGGCCGCCGAATGGGTTGGAAGGGCCGCCATCGATCGGCTGCTGGCTGGATGGACGGTTCACGGTCGCCGGGTCCGGGAGCTTGGGAGCTGAGGCCGCCCGCGGCGCGCGCTCGGTCTGGCGCGGCTGGGGTGCCTCAAGCTCGGCCATGCGTCCGCAGCCAGCGGTGACGACGGCAAGAAGCGCGAGTGCGCCCAGGGTGACCAAGGTTTTCATCCGAGACGCAACTTCCATTCTGCGATCCGCATCCGGACCTGTTCCGGTGCGGTTCCGCCAAAGCTCTGGCGACTGGCGCATGAAGCCTCGGGGGTGAGAACCTTGTACACCGCTTCGGTCACGCCGGGCTCCAGCGATTGCAGTTCCTGAAGGGGTAGTTGCGCCAAATCCACGCCAAGGGCTTCCGCCCGCTTGACGGCTGCGCCCGTGACATGATGGGCCCTGCGGAACGGCAGGTTCAGCTCCCGGACCAGCCAGTCCGCCAGATCGGTGGCCGTGGAATATCCCGCACCTGCGGCGTCGCGCATCCGATCGGTGTTGGGACGCAGCGCCCCGACCATCGCTGTCATGGCGGTCAGAGCGAGGTCCAGTGCATCCATGGCCTCGAACACCGGCGGCTTGTCCTCCTGCATGTCCTTGGAATAGGCCAGCGGAAGCCCCTTCATCACCGTCGACAGGGCAACGAAGGCTCCGATGACTCGCCCGGTCTTGGCCCGCACCAGTTCGGCGGCATCGGGATTGCGCTTCTGGGGCATGATCGATGACCCGGTCGTCAGGTCGTCGGGCAGGGTGACGAAGCCGAACATCGGGGTCATCCAAACCACGATCTCCTCTGCCAGCCGCGACAGGTGACCCGCACAGATCGAGGCCGCGGCCAGGGTCTCGAGCGCGAAATCACGGTCGGAGACGGCATCCAGACTGTTGGCCATTGGCCGGTCGAAACCCAGCTCGGCGGCCGTGGCATGACGATCGATCGGGAAGGGCGATCCGGCCAGGGCGGCGGCCCCCAGCGGGTTCTCGTTCATGCGAGCCCGCGCATCCGCGAACCGCGACGCATCGCGCCCGGCCATTTCGACATAGGCCATCAGATGGTGACCGAAGGTGACCGGCTGGGCCGTCTGCAGGTGGGTGAAACCAGGCATCAGGTCGCCGGCATGCTGTTCTGCCCGCAGGAGCAGGGCGCGCTGCAGCGCCTGCAACTGCTGAACGCTCCGGTCGCAGGAATCGCGGACCCACAGGCGGAAATCGGTCGCGACCTGGTCGTTGCGGCTGCGGGCCGTGTGCAGGCGCCCGGACGGCTCGCCGATCAGTTCGGCCAGACGGGCCTCCACATTCATGTGGATGTCCTCGTACTGGTCGCGGAAAGGAAAGCTGCCTGCCGTGATCTCGCTCTCGATCGTGTCGAGCCCGTCTAGGATGGCTGTGCCGTCCCCGGCCGTGATGATGCCCTGGGCGACCAGCATGCGGCAATGCGCCCGTGACCCGGCCAGATCCTGAGCCCACAGGCGTTTGTCGACGCCGATCGAGACATTGATGGCCTGCATGATGTCGGCGGGCTTGGCCGAGAAGCGTCCGCCCCATAGAGACTGACCGGATGGGGCGGGAGCGGCGTCGGAAGAGGATGACATGGGCAGCTCGAAAAAGACGGTCTGGGCGGCAATCGCGGCACTGGCAGTGATCGTGCTGGCGGCAGCTGCGTGGTTCTACGCACAACAGGCGGGCGCGGGCAAAGGCTCAGACGGCGAACTGGGACGTTTGGCCACCGGCGAGATGGCGGAACTTGTTGTTCCGGACGACACCGGGCTCGCAACCGACCACCCGTTCCTGGCCCGTGATGGCACCCCGACCCGTCTGTCCGCGTTCAGGGGCAAGGTCGTCGTCGTCAATCTGTGGGCCACGTGGTGCGCCCCCTGTCTGGCCGAAATGCCGACACTGGCGGCCTTGTCCCGCCACTATGCGAACAATCCGGAGGTTCTGGTCCTGCCGATCAGCGTCGATGTCGCGGACCAGCGAGAGAAGGCCATCGCCTTCATGGACAACCAGCCACCGCTGCCATTCTACAACGATCCGGCATTCCAGCTGCCGTTTGCGTTCGAGGGCAGGGGCGGCATGCCCCAGACCATTCTGCTGGACCGTCAGGGAAACGTGCGAGCATCCTTGACTGGCGGCGCGGACTGGTCCGGACCCGATGCGACGGCACTCGTCGATGCGCTGCTTGCCGAGCCGGGCTGAACCTCTGCAGAAGCCGGTCTCTGACACAGATTGCTTTGCGTAGCCCGGCCACGGGATGCGCCGCATTCTGCGGGCGGCATCGCCCGAAACCGATTCGACCGCCTGGGAAGCCATCATGGCACGGCCCTCATCACTTTTCCGGCCTGTGCCGCGCCTTTTGCGCGGGGCGTTCTTTTCGCCAGCAGGCTGCTGTAACAGGAGGTCATGAATGAAGCTCTCCCCCGCAAATACAGCCGCACCGGCCTGTTGCTGCCCTTCATCCTCGTCGGCCTCGCGCTGGCGGGCTGGACCGTCTGGTGGTTCTGGCTGACAGCCCAGGTCGAGCAGAGGCTGGAGGCACAGGCTGCCAGCCTGCGGCAGTCCGGGTGGACCGTGACCTATTCGGACCTGAGCACGACCGGCTGGCCTTTCCGGACGCGGGTCGAGATGCGCGAAGTCACGATCGCGGCCCCGTCGACCCACGCGCTCGCGAGTCCAGTCCTCGTCGCCGAGGCCAATGCCTATGCTCCCAATCGCTGGGTCGTGCTGGCCCCCGACGGGCTGATGCTGACAAGGGCCGCCAAGGGCAAGGTCGCACTTCGGGGCGATGCGATCCGCGCCAGCATCAGCGGCCTGACCCAGACCTACCCCAATCTTGCTGTCGAACTGGCCAATCCGGTCTTCACAGCCCAGCCCGGAGCCGAGGTCTTTCCGATTTCGCGCGCGAACCGCATCGAATTCTACTTGCGGCCCCATCTCGGTCCTGCCGAAGGCACCCCGGTGCCGGCCGATGCAACAACGCGGCTGAAGCCGGGTCCAGACAGTGTGGATGTGCTGTTTCGCCTGATCGAGGCCGAAGGGCGAGCCGGAGGGCCGGTTCAGGGCATGGCCCGCAGTGGCAAGCTCACCGCCCAGATCGAGACCGTTATTGATGACGCCGGCCGCCTGCGCGGAGCCGATTCTGCCGGAATCTTCGCCGCCTGGACGGCATCGGGTGGCCGGTTCCTGAACACACGTGGCGAAATCGCTGCCGGTGACAGCCGGGCGACCCTGTCCAGCGACATCCTGTCGGCAGATGCTGAAGGCCGGCTGCAGGGCAGTGTCGCGCTGAAAGCCGAACGGCCCCTTTCGGCCCTTTCGGGCCTGGCGCAATCCGGCAGCACGGCTGTCAATCCGGTCGGAGCCGCAGGGGCGGCTGCTGCGTCAGCAGCGCAGGGCGTTGCGGGCGGGGAAGACGCGATCGACCTGACGCTCGTGTTCCGCGACGGTCGCACCTTCCTCGGCCCTTTCGCGCTTGCTCCTGCGCCGCGGTTGTTCTGATGCTGGTCGAACCGCCAGATGACGCGCGCCGGCTCGACCTCGATCGGGCGGTGGTCCAGGCCGTGGCGGCGCGGCTTCTGGGCGGGGCGCGAACCGGGCCGGATGCCGATGCCATCGCCCTGCGGGCCCTGTTGGCGGGGCCGGTCGAGCGGCCCGCAGTGTCGATAGTCAAGGCCGTGCTCGGCCGGATCGACGCCGCTGCCGGGGACCCGATCATTGCCTGTGGCCCCATTGCAAGCCTGCTGGCGGCGGATCGCTATGGCTCGGTCGAGTGTGTTCCTGGCGAGCCTGAGGACGCCCTGAACCGGGTCCGGGCCGGCGGGCGAGCCCTGATTGATCTGGTGATGGCGCGGCCCTGGTGGGGGCGGCTTCTTGCGATGCCGGATCTGCAGGTCGCCGTGGCCCTCCCGGACGATGCTGCCGCACGCCCAAGGGCCCTGATGGTGTCGCGGACCAGGCCCGGGCCGACCGGAGACGACCGAACCTTCTGGGTCACCGACAGCGCGGTGTCGGAGACCCGGATCGTCGAGGCTCTGGCCAGGGCAGGCCTTGTCGCGACGATGACGCATGCGGCGGGTGGGTTGAAGCTGTTCACCCTCGCGGGCTATGTGCAGGCCGAGGACGGGAGGCTGGCGATGGCACCCGGCACCCTGAAGGGCGTCATCGGCGCCGCTCCTGTATTCTGATCCCGAGGTTCAAGATGACCGACGCCGCCCCTGCGACCGGACCTGCCCCCAAACCCGGCATTCTCGACATCGCCCCTTATGTGGGCGGCAAGTCAGGCATCGCGGGCTTTGCCAGCCCGATGAAGCTGTCCTCCAACGAGAATGCCCTCGGCGCTGGCGAAAAGGCCCAGCAGGCTTTTTCGGCCGCCCTTGGCAATATCGCCCTGTACCCCGACGGACGGGCCTCGAAACTGCGCGATGCGGTCGCGGAAAAGCACGGACTGGAGCCCGACCGGCTGATTTTCGGGAATGGTTCGGACGAGGTCTTTGCCCTTCTGAACCAGGCCTATCTGTCGCCGGGCGACAATATCGTCACCGGCCAGTATGGCTTCCTCGCCTACCGGATCAGCGCCCTTGGCTGCGAGGCCCAGGTCAAGCTGGCCCCGGAGCCTGGCTACAAGGCCGAGGTCGATGCCCTTCTGGAACAGGTCGATGACCGGACCCGGATCGTCTATGTCTCCAACCCTTCCAACCCGACCGGCAGCTACAATACGGGCGAGGAAATCCGCCGCCTTCACGCCGCCCTGCCAGCCCACGTCCTGCTGGTCGTCGACGAGGCCTATGCCGAGTTCGTCACCGAGCCCGACTGGGAAACCAGCTTCCCGATGGCACGTGACGCCGTGAACATCATCGTCACCCGGACCTTTTCAAAGATTCACGGCCTCGGCGGGCTGCGTGTCGGTTTTGGCTATGTGCCTGTGTCAGTGGCCGAGGCGGTCGACCGCATCCGGCTGCCGTTCAATGTGTCCGTTCCCGGGCTGGACGCCGCCACGGCTGCCCTTGCCGACGACGCGCACCAGGCGGCTTCGCGCGACCTGGTCCAGAGCTGGCGGCCGCGCCTGACCCAGGCCATCCGGGGCTTTGGTTTCGAGGTTCTGCCAAGCGCCGGAAATTTCGTGCTGGTGCTGTTCCGGGACGGCAAGCGCACGGCCGCGGCCGCCAATGACTATCTGAACTCGAAGGGGATCATTGTTCGTCCCGTGGGCGGCTATGGCATTCACGACGGTTTGCGCATCACCGTCGGCACCGAAGATCAGAACCGTGCCGTCATCGACGCGCTCAGCGAGTTTGCGGCGACCTAGGCAGGGCGACCAGCAGGGCGTCCGAGGCGGCTTCGATGCGGGCTTCCAGCACGGCCATGAAATCGGATCGCTTGAGCCCACCCTCGATCATCGGCAGGAACTCGTAGACGATCGTCCCGGGGTATCGGCGAAAGCCATGGGGCGGCCAGTGCACACCGGCATTGGTGGCGACAGGCCAGCAGGGTCCGCCCAGTTCGCGATAAAGGGCCATGACGCCGGGCTTGTAGTCCGGCGGCGTGCCGGGCTCGGCGCGGGTGCCTTCGGGAAAGATCCAGATCTGTCGACCCTCGGCGGCGCGTGCACGGGTCTGGCGGATCATGTCCTTCAAGGCCTTGGAATGGGCCTCGCGGTCGACGGCTATCATCTTCGTCTTGATGGCGAACCAGCCGAAAAATGGCAGGCTCATCAGTTCCTTCTTGGTGATGATGCAGGGATCTTCCAGCACAACGAACGGGATGATGATGTCCAGCATGCACTGGTGCTTGCACGCCACCAGGGCGGGACCATTCGGACGATGTTCCAGCCCCCTGAACTCAACCCGCACCCCGGCGATCCAGTGCAGGCCGAATAGGATGAACCGGGCCCAGAGCTTGACCACGCCCAGGGCATGACGATGTGGCATCAGGAGCGCAGGCGACATCCCGACCGCGAAAACGGCCAGCGACAGATACAGCCAGGCGACGAAGATCAGCGAGCGGATCGTGACCATCATGCCGGGGCCTGTGCAGCGAGCGGCTCGGAGGAGGCACCACTGTCGCCGCTGATCCTCCGCACGCCCTCGCGCCCCAGAACCGCGAGGTATTTGAGATACTCCAGCGTCATCCGTCTGGCGGTCACAGCTGCCCGCCACCAGCGGGAGTTATCCAGCGACGGCGTCTGAACCGCATAGGGCGTCAGTCGCACACCCGGCGCCACACCGCGGATCTCCAGCAGGGCACGCGGCATATGATAGTCCGACGTGACGACGATCAGGTCGTCATAACCCTTGGACCGCGCCCAGTTCGAAATCTCCTGGGCATTGCCGATCGTGTCCTCGGCTTCGAAACCGAGGTCGACACAGCAGTTGAACATCTTGCTTGATCCCGGGGTCAGGGCGCGCAGTTCCTGGCGCCGGACTTCCCGATTGACCCCCGAAATCAGGACCCGGTCACCCTTGTCCTGCTCCAGCAGGCGAATGGCCGTATTCACGCGTTCAGCCGAGGGTCCGGTCAGGGCCACGATGGCGTCGGCTCGCGCGGGTTCGGCCGCGGGCGTCAGGCTGCGAACCCGGTCTGCAAAGGCAAACAGGCCGATGACCCAGATCAGGACAAGGATGCTGACAAGCGTCAGGAATTTCATGCCGAATCCCTAAGGCCAGATCCGGAAAAGTGTAAGCGGTTTTCAGACGGCATCAGACAGGCTTTTGACCTCGCATGGAGGGGCGCGACAGCCTGGACAGGGCTGCCAGCCGAGCGGAGATCATGGCCACACCGGCTGCGATCAGCGGGCAGGGCAGGATGATCAGGACGTCACTCCAGGCCAGAGGCAGGGCTGGCACCAGTCCATCGCCGCCCCCGAGGAACCTCACCCCGGCAACAAGCAGCAGGGCAAGGCCCATGCCGATCGCGCCTGCGCCTGCGGCCAGAAGCCCGAATCGGCGCTGGAACAGCCATGCGATGGCCGCATCGCTGGCTCCAGCCAGGCTCAGGGTCTCGATCACGGACCGGCGTGCCATCAGTCCAGCTCGCGTGGCGTAGACGATCGCCGAAGCCGCAGCGCCTGCGGTCAGGAGAAAGGCAAAGCCCGCCAGGATGGTAATCAGGGCTGCCGAACGCTCCACATCGCCGCGCCACTGGGCGTGGTCATCGACGCTCGCATCCAGACCTGCCGTGGCCAGGGCGCGACTCAGGGTGACGGCGCTTGCAGGAGCGTCAGGGTCCAGCCGGACCGTGACCAGGAAGGGCAGCGGCATGTCAGGCAGGACCGCCTCTCCCAGCCAGGGTCTCAACAGGTCTTCGGCGGCTTTTCTGTCCAGCGCCACGGCCTCGGCGACGCCATCGGTCCCGGCCAGGGTCTCGGCAGCGCGGGCAGCGGCCGTTGGCCCGGTCTCGCCTACGCGGGGACGAACCTGAACGGTCGCTTCTGCGCCCAGCTGGCGTGCCCACCCGTGCGCTGCACGATCGGCCGACGTGGCGCCGACAGCGGCCAGGCAGGCGATGAAGCAAAGCACCGCAACGACTCCCGCCAGCCAGGTTTCGCCCGCAGCCTCGCGCGGGAGCAGGTCGGTGTCCGAGTTGGGGAACAGGCGCATCAGCCGAGCCCCTCGTGCAGCATCCCGCCATCGAGGCGCAGGACCGTGGCCCCTGACCGGGCGGCGATGTGCTCGTCATGACTTGCGATCAACACCGTTGTGCCCTGCCGGTTCAGAGACTGGAAAAGCACCATCAGCCTGTCCGCCATGGCCGGATCGACACTGCCGGTCGGCTCATCGGCGATGATCAGTTCCGGACCGGCCATGACCGCGCGGGCAATCGCCAGCCGCTGTTGCTCGCCGCCGGACAGCGCGGCCGGCCGCGAATTGATCCGCTCGCTCAGGCCGACCCAGTTCAGCATCTCGCGCACATCGTTCGCATATTCTGCCCGCCGCCGGCCCGCCAGTCGCAGCGGCAAGGCCGCGTTCTCGAAAGCGTCGAGATGGTCCAGCAGCCGGAAGTCCTGAAAAACCATCCCCATGCGACGACGCATCAGGCACACATCCCTGTCGCTGATATCCGTGACATCCGAACCGAACAGGGACAGTCTTCCCGATGTCGGCCGCTCGGCAAGGTTCAGAAGACGCAGTAGCGAACTCTTTCCGGCGCCGGACGGCCCGGTAAGGAAGTGGAAAGAGCCCCGTGTCAGAACGAGGTTAATGTTCCGCAGCACGTCGGGCCGGTTGATATAGCCAAACCCCACGCCCTCGAGGCGAACGGGTTCGGGCGAGGCGAGCGGAACGGCGGCGCGACGGGGTGAGAGTGGCATCAGGTTTTCGAATCGATCGGGCAAGACGGCGTTGCCGCATTTGCTGCGACAGGGGGGGGCTTAACAGGCCTCGCAGTCAGCGACCATGATACTGACCTGCCCGTCCTGCGCTACAAGCTATTTCACGCCTGATGAAGCGGTGGGCTCGAACGGTCGCCGCGTCAGGTGCCAGTCCTGTGCGCATATCTGGCATGCCACCCATGATGCGCCGCTTGATCTGACGTCCGCAGTTCCTGCTCCACCGGCAACCTTGCCTGACCCGGCGTCGGCGCAACCGGGCTTCGGCAAGCGTGACGAAGCGGACCCCGAGCTTTCCGAAACGCCCGCTCCCGAGTTACCCAAGGCCTTCCGCGCGCGGGCCGAGCAGCAGCGTCGCCTGCGCAGAGCCGCCACCCATGGGGCTGTCTGGGCCGGGATCGCGAGTGTTTTCATAGGCCTGATCGCTGCCGCCTGGCTGTTCAGGATCGAGATCGTCGACGTCTTCCCCCGGGCCGGGGCCGCCTATGCGGCGGTCGGCCTGCCCGTTAATCCTACGGGTCTGGAGTTCGAGGCCATCAGTGCAAAGACGGACCCCAACATGCCCGACCAGGTGCTCGTATCGGGTGCCCTGCGAAATATTCGGGATCGCGAAGTCGTATCCCCGGCCGTTCGGCTTGCGCTTCTGGACGAGCACGGAGCGGAGATCGGGTTCAAGATCGTGGCCATCGACTCGGCTCCGGTCCTGCCGGGGAGCGTTCAGGGTTTCGCCGCTCTTATCCCCGATCCTGGCGGTCACGCTGCAGGGGTCGGCGTCGATCTCGTAACCGGTCACACGAGCCCGGATGCGCATGGAGAGAAGGGCACCGGAGCTCATGAACCGGATCATGCTGACGGGGCGGCAAGCCACGCTGGCGACGCCCACACTGCTGTCAGGATTCCGCCCCAACCGGAGCCCGAGGCCGTGCCGATGCGTTCGGCCCTCGCACCGATCGATGCAGCGGGTGGCCACGCCACGCCTGTCGAGGCGCGTCCGGTGTCGGATGGCGATGCAGCGACGCTCGACAAGTCCCATGCGGGACCTGTATCCGCCGGGCATGGCTGACTCCTCCACGCCCACCGTCCTGTTATCCGAAGCCGAGATCCAGCGGGTCGTCACCGACCTCGCCACGCGGATCGCGCCGGTCATCGATGACGATACGGTCGCAGCGGTTCTCCTGACCGGCGGGCTATGGTTCGCAGCAGATCTGACACGAGCCTTGTCACGGGTCGGGCGAAATGTGCGGTTCGATGCCCTCTGGCTGGCCTCCTATGGGGACGGACAATCGAGCCGGGGCCGGATCGATGTCCATGCGGGCTACCAGCGACCCATCACTGGACGCCGGGTCCTGATCCTCGACGATGTTTTCGATACCGGTCTCTCTCTGGCGGAAGCCGTCAGGATCACGCGGGAGGCCGGGGCTTCGGAGGTCCTGACCTGCGTGTTCGCCAGAAAGCCCTGGCCGCGGCCCCGTGCCGCAGAACCAGACTTCGTGGGCTGGGAAGCGCCCGACAGGTTTCTGGTCGGCTACGGTCTTGATCAGGCCGGGTCGCTCAGGGGCCTGCCGGAAATCTGCGCGCTCGACTGACAGGTCTACGTCTACTGCAGCGTTGGGGCCGCTGATACGGTCGGTGCATTGACGTTGGGTGCGTCGCCGGTTGACGGAGCTGTGGGTTCCCCTGTCGAAGATGTCGGCGCGTCTGCCGAGGGGATGTCTCCGGCATTGTTTGAGAATGCCGCCGCATCGACGGACTGCTTCCCGTTATTGGAATTCTGTGCCGCAAAACAGCGCTGA
>QBLX01000027.1:28359-31662 GCA_003241825.1 Alphaproteobacteria bacterium | reverse complement strand
CGACAGATCGAAATCTGCCGGCAAGCCGCGTCAAAGCGCCCAACCCGCGATATGAACAAAGGGGTTTGACACCCCGCCCCAGTCGGTTAGGGCTGTCACAGGGCGTAACAGTCAGAAACAAGACGACATGAACAAACGGCTCACCGCCGCTGTAGTTGCAGCGTCTCTCGGATTTTTTGCCGTCTCTCCGACGACGGCCCGCGCCGACGATCCCTACTGGCAGTGTGTGACCTTCGCCCGCATGTTCTCGGGCATCAACATCTTCGGCGATGCCTGGACCTGGTGGCGCCAGGCAGTGGACAAGTTCCGCACCGGCGATGCCCCCGCGACCGGCTCGGTCCTGGTGTTCCGCCCCGAAGGCCGGATGAGCCGGGGCCACGTGGCCGTGGTCTCCGACGTGCTGACCGACCGTGTGATCCGCATCACCCATGCCAACTGGGGCGGCAGCCGCGGCAAGGTCGAGGAAAACGTCACGGTCGTCGATGTGTCGGGCGAAAACGACTGGAGCCAGGTCAAGGTCTGGTACAGCCCGATCCAGGATCTGGGCACCACCGTCTATCCAACCTACGGCTTTATCTACAAGGAAGCGCCGGGCGGCCTTTCCAACGGCACACAGATGGCCGACGCCTCGACCCTCGCATCCGGCCAGCCCTGATACCCTTCTCTTCGACCCGGGGACGGGACGATCGGGCTTCAGGTCGCCGCGACTACCACTCCGGCTTGATCGACAACTGGAAGGCCACCAGGCCCTCGGTCACGTCGCGGTCGAAGCCCTCGCCGCCGCGCAGACCCTCGGCCTCCACCTCGCGATAGACGATGCCGAACGACCCCTGCATGTCGCCCTTGCGCAGGGCCACGCCGATCGAGGCATCCCCCAGAAAGCTGCCGGAGTCATGGCTGACCCCGGACCGGGCGAAGTCTCCGTCGCGGTTGCGGGCGAAATTATAGCCGACAGCCGTGCCTGATCCCGCCGCATAGACATACCAGCGTGCCCGTTGACCGAATGCCTCCGAGCCTTCCGGCACGACCTTGCCCAGATCGCCGCCAATGCGCAGGGTTGCCCCCGCCTCTGCCGATCCGCCCCGCGTCCCGACCCCGATTCCGGCATGGGGCGTCAGGCTGACTTCCAGCCCCGAAGTCGTATAGCCCCGGGCGACCGGCCAACCCCGAACGAAGCGGACGTCATAGTCGTCGATGTCGAGGGCACCGGCATCCAGGGGCGTAACGGGCAGGGGAGAGCCGTCTGCGCGGCGCAGTTCCCCCCGTGTCGTCAGGCTGAGCCGGTCGGTGAACTGCGCCCCCTCGTGCCAGATGTCGCGTCGCGTCGACACGGTCCAGGCCTGGCTCTGGTCGGAGGGGATGTCACGAAAGGCGTCGAGGCTGATGGCGGGGCCGAAGCTGCGGGCGGGATCGATCTGAAGCGTGTCCTGCCGGTTCAGCCGTGCCGTGGCCTCGGCCGCCGGCCGAGCCCCATCGTCAATCCAGACCTGGGCGGAGACAGGCGACGCAAGGCCTCCCAGCATCGCCAACCCGATCACCATGACGCCCGGGTAGCTCAACTGCCCCTCACCATCTGTTAAGGATTGAACCGTGCACCATCACAGGCTGTCCGCCAACCGCCAATTTCGCGCCTTGTTTCGAGCCTCGGTCAGGCCGACGGCAGAGATCCGGGCCAGCGAGCAGGCAGGAACCGGAGTGTTCCTGTCATCCCGGTTTGATTGAGTCCGGATTTAAATCCTTTTGCAGTGCGGCGCGTTCTATGGTGCCTTGCGGTATTCGGCCAGTCCGGCCTGAACAGGATTGCATGCTCTACGCCCTTCACGAGCTCGCCTATCAATCGGCGTCCCCCTTCCGGATCGGCGCGCGCCTAGCCCGCCAGTTCTGGACCTCCCCCCTCAACCCCGCCAGCGAGACCGCCATCGGCCGCACGGCCTATGCCTCGGCCGAGCTGTTCGAGAGCGTCACCCGGCGCTACGGCAAGCCCGCCTGGGGTCTGGAGACCCTGACCATCGACGGTCATCCGGTTCGCACCACCGAACAGGTGATCTGGTCCAGCCCCTGGTGCCGCCTGGTGCGGTTTGCCCGCAACATCGGTGACCTGAAACGGGCGGGCAAGCCGGGCAATGCGCCCAGCGTGCTGATCGTCGCCCCGCTGTCCGGCCACTATGCCACCCTGTTGCGCGGCACGGTCGAGACCTTCCTTCAGGATCACGACGTCTATGTCACCGACTGGGTCAATGCCCGGCAGGTGCCGATGCTCGAGGGCCGGTTCGATTTTTACGACTACATCGACCACATCCGGACGATGCTGGCCCAGATCGGTCCCCGCGCCCATGTCGTCGGCGTCTGCCAGCCGGGTCCGCCGGTCCTTGCCGCTGCGGCGGTCATGGCGATGGAGAATGATCCCAACCGCCCGGCTTCGATGACCTTCATGGGTTCGCCGATCGATGCGCGCCTGTCGCCGACGGTGACCAACCAGCTGGCCGAGGCCAAGCCCTTTGCCTGGTTCCAGTCGAACATGATCCACACCGTGCCCTGGCCCTATCCGGGCTTCGGACGCGAGGTCTATCCGGGCTTTGTCCAGCTGTACGCCTTCATGTCGATGAACGAGGCGCGCCACAAGGATGCGCACTGGGAGTATTTCAACAACCTCGTCTCGGGCGATGGCGACGAGACCGACAAGCATGAGGCCTTCTACGACGAGTATCTGTCGGTGCTGGACCTGAGCGAGGAGTTCTATCTCCAGACCATCGACATCGTCTTCCAGCAGCACCTGCTGCCGCGCGGCCTGCTCGAGCACAGGGGCCAGCGGGTCGATCTTTCGGCCATCACGGACATCGGCCTGATGACCGTCGAGGGCGAGAAGGACGATATCTCGGGTGTTGGCCAGACCCAGGCCGCGCACGGCCTGTGTCCCAATATCGCGGACGATCGACGGGTGCTTTACGTCCAGCCGGACGTGGGCCACTACGGTGTCTTCAACGGTCGCCGGTTCCGGGAAGAGATCTATACCCGGACGCGTGACTTCATCGCCGCAAACGAGAAACTGTGTGTCGTACCGCAACGGACAAAGGCTGCCGCTTGACGGTGGCACCACCGTCCGTCTGAGCGTCAATCCCCGCGCCCGCCGCATCTCTATCCGGATCGACGGCAGGGCCGGGGAGGCTGTGGCCATCGCGCCCAGTGAACGTCGCCTGGGCGACGCGGTCGCGTTTGCCCGCTCGAAGACCGGATGGATCGCCGAACGGCTGGAGGCCCGCCTTGAGGGGCAGCCGCTCTTGCCCGGCCAGACCATCCGCGTTC
>QBLX01000027.1:27781-28349 GCA_003241825.1 Alphaproteobacteria bacterium | reverse complement strand
CCGTTCCGGAGGCGAAGGCGAAGCCTTCTCCCGGCGCGTCGAGGCCCTGCTGAAGCGGCTGGCGCGCGAGACACTGACCGCCCGCACCGATGTTCATCTGAAGACGCTGAACCAGAAGTCGGTGCGGATCTCCATCGCCGACACCCGGTCCCGCTGGGGGTCATGCAGCCCGCATAACCGGTCGATCCGCTATTCCTGGCGGGTGGTCATGGCCCCTCCGGCGGTGCTCGACTATCTGGCCGCGCACGAGGTCGCCCATCTGGTCCATGCCGACCACAGTCCGGCCTACTGGTCGGTGGTGCACGGTCTGGTCGGGGATCACCGGCCGTTCCGCGCCTGGCTGCGCGAGCACGGCCCGGGCCTGCATGCGGTAGGCCGCTAGACGCCCTGGCCGGTATCCGCGGCAGGGCTCAGCACGCCCAGCCGGTCCGGAATCTGCGGTGCATGTTCGAAGGCCAGGAAGGCGACGCACAGCCCGGCCCACAGCGCATAGCTGACCCCGACCACGATCGCGGGCGGCAGCATCATGACGCCATAGATCAGCAGGGTCGTTTCGGTCGCCCCCATG
>QBLX01000027.1:0-27771 GCA_003241825.1 Alphaproteobacteria bacterium | reverse complement strand
TCAGGGCCTGAAGCCCGGCCGCCAGAAGACCGCCGTAGAACATGAACCGCCAGACGATCCCCAGCCGCGTGGCAGGCCGGCCGGACCGCGACCGCTCCTTTTTGAGCAGGCGCAGGCCCAGCGGAATGGCCACGGCCCCCAGCGCCAGAAGCATCAGCCGCCAGTCGGTCTCGCGTCCCGGAATCCAGTTCAGCGGCGGCCAGATGGCCATGGTCAGCACCAGCGGCGGCCAGCAAACGGCGGCCAGGCCTGCCGCGATCAGACGGCCCCGGCCGCGCCGCCAGTTGACCGGCTGCTGCCCCGGCAAGGGGAACGGCAGGTCCAGTTTCAGGCTCATCGCGTGGGGACCGGCGTCTCGCCGGAATAGTCATAGAAGCCGCGCCCGGACTTGCGCCCCAGCCAGCCCGCCTCGACATATTTCACCAGCAGGGGACAGGGCCGGTATTTGCTGTCGGCCAGACCGTCATAAAGCACATTCATGATGGCCAGGACGACGTCCAGACCCATGAAGTCCGCCAGTTCCAGCGGCCCCATCGGGTGGTTGGCCCCAAGCTTCAGCGCCGTGTCGATCGAAACCACGTCGCCAACCCCCTCGTACAGGGTGAAGATGGCCTCGTTGATCATCGGCACCAGGATGCGGTTGACGATGAAGGCCGGGAAATCCTCGGCCCGGGTCACGGTCTTGCCCAGCGACTCGGCAAAGGCCACGGCCGTCTCGTAGGTCTCGGCCGAGGTGGCGATGCCGCGCACGATCTCGACCAGTTTCATCACCGGGGCCGGCTTCATGAAATGCAGGCCGATGAACCGCTCGGGGCGATCGGTCGACGACCCCAGCCGGGTGATCGAGATCGACGAGGTGTTGGAGGCCAGCAGGGTATCGGGACCCAGATGCGGCAGAAGCTCGGCCAGGACGGCCTTCTTGACCGCCTCGTCCTCGACGGCCGCTTCCAGCACCAGATCGACGGCTCCGGCCTCGGCCAGATGTTCGGTGGTGACGATCCGCGACATGGCCTGGTCGGCCCTGGCCTGATCGATACTGCCACGCCCCACCTGCCGCGCGAGACTGGCGGCGATGGCGGCCAGGGCCGTCGGCAGACGGTCGGCATCAATGTCGTAAAGCCGGACATCGTAGCCGCCCATGGCCACGGTCTGGGCGATTCCGGCACCCATCTGTCCGGCGCCAATGATCGAGACTGTACGAAGGGTGGTCATGAAGTCGTTGATGATCTTGCGGCGTCTCGCCCGTAGCCCGGCACCTTACGGAGGCAGGCCATCGACGCAAGGCTTCGTTGGTCGAATGACCGCCTTCAGAAGCCGTACAGGACCGGTGCCGCCGTGTTGTTGAACAGGATCCGCGCGAAATTCAGCAGCAGCAGAACCACGATCGGCGATACGTCGATACCGCCTAGGGTCGGGATGATCCTCCGGAACGGCTCCAGCAGCGGGCGGGTCACCCCGTCCAGGAAGCTGGCCAGCTGGCTGACGAAGCGGTTGCGGTGGTTGATGACGTCGAAGGCAAACAGCCAGCTCAGGATCGCCGATGCGATGATGAACCAGATCATCAGCTGAATGATGGCGTTGACCAGCCAGACGATCGCTTCACCCATCGAAAACTCCTGAGCATGGCACCCGCCGCGGGGCCATTCTGCACCGCTTCTAGCGCGTGCGTGCCTTCAGGCCAATGCGGCACGCGCGGCAGGCGATCCGAAACCGTCGTCCCGTTGACTCCCGCCAGAACGCCCGCCTAAGTCCCGCTGCCTGGAACCCCCGGACACGGGGCCGTAGCTCAGTTGGTAGAGCGCGTCGTTCGCAATGACGAGGTCAGGGGTTCGACTCCCCTCGGCTCCACCAGGGCCCTCTGTAATGAACATATAAATCAATACGTTATAGCGCCGAATGTGAGATCACCCTAAGGGCTACCCTAAAGGCCTGCTCGGACATTTTGTTTTTGACATGAAGCTGGCCCGCTCTGTCTCCGCTGGCCACGCCTTTCGGCCGCTAGGCTATGCCGCCGCAATCCGCACCAGAGTGGCACTTTGTGGGTCATATTCGAAGTCCGTGATCGAGCCATCCATCACTTTCTCTACGGCCTCGTTGATCACCGGCAAAGGAACCAGATACCACTCCTTTGGCTGCACGGGTTTGCCGAACCGGTCTGAAATTGTCAGGTCCAGCCGGGCTGGCGCGAACACACGGTGGATCAGGTTTTCAAGCTTCTTACGGTTGATGTTGAACAGCTTGTAGGTCGCGATGATCTCGACTTCTGCCAACAAATAGGTTGCGTCGGTGGTCGCCTGGGCGATGCGAATTTCCACGGTGCCGCCGGTCACTCCGATCTTGTGGATCAGGTTGCGGTTGGCAACGACGTCCGGGTGGTCAGATTGGCTGCGCAGAACATAGATCGTCCCGCTTTCCAGGTCGTCGTCCTGACTTTCGTGGCCGAACAAGGGGCCGGCGATCGGGTCGGTGATCCGGCGGCCCGTCTCGTCCTTGTAGAGGCCCCGCTGCAGTGACCGCAGCAGCAGATCGCTTTCGGTGCCATTGTCGTAGATGACGCGCAGACGGCTGTCTGGCCGCCCATATTCCGTGATGAAGGTTTCAAGCACCTCGGCCACGTAGACCACCTGGCCGCCCAGGATGAAGAACTCGCCTGCCTTGATCCCCGCGTCCTCGCCGAAGCGCCGGGCCTCGCGGCCGCCGGTTTCTAGGTCACGTCTGACGGCGGCAAACAGGGGCTTGAAGGTGTCGAAGTCGGCGCAGACTTTTCGGTTGGCGACTTCCTCGGCCGCCTTGACCTCGTCGCGGGACTTGACGTGTTTCAGGACGGAGATGTCATCATCCCCGCCCGGCGCGACGCCCAAGTCCGCCAGAAGCTTGGCATCGTCTTCAAACGTCGCGGGCTGCTCGGCCACGTCGGCCCTGCCCGACAGAAGACCGTGCCTGTCCAGCGGCTCGACCAGCGCCCGGCATTCAGGCTGGGTACAGATGCGATCCAGGCGCACGGCATAAAGCCGTTCGAAAATGTCCCGGTCTTCGCCATGGCGCGGCGCGTGGCCATGCTGGTCGACGAACTTCACGATGTCCTCGAACCCGGCGATGACACGCTCCTCGCGCGGTGTGCGTGAGCTGGTCTTCTTGGTCTCGATCTCGACGCCAAGATCCGACAGCAGCTCAAGGTCGCTCAGATCAGACATTGGCATTCATCGCCACATGCCGGCGCAGGACCTCGACACCCTCGGCCATGCGCCGCTCCCACGCGTCCGGCGACTTGATGTCTGGCAATCGGCCGCGCTCGTCCCTGAACTTGCGAGCTCGGTTGGCCAGATCGCGGGCTTCCTCGATCGGGATTCCAGCCCGTTTTGCGGCTATAGCCGCCTCGACCCTTTTGAGCATTTGCTCATTCATCGACTTGGCCAAGACCGAATAGGCCGCCTCGAATGGGTTGATGCCGTCGATCAGGTCGATGTCCAGTTCACGAACGCTCAGGGCGAATTTTCTCACGCCATCGACGAACGCCGTGCTGCCCTTGAGTTCCGGGTCGTCGATGCCAGCCGCCATGACCTTTGCCTTCTGGGTCATGTTCATAGCGGCGACAGCATGCTGCCGGACGGCTTCCTGATCTTCGTCGGTCAGTTCGGGGAACCGGTCGCGAACGATCTTGCCCATGCGCAACTGGGTCAGCTCCTGCGGGGCCGTCTCGTCGTCCAGGAGGCCGCGCTCAACCACCGACTTATCCTGCACAAAGGCTGTGATGATCTCGTTCAGGTCTTCCTGACAGATGCGCTTGGCCTCGGGGCTGGACGGGGTGACCAGACCCTTGATCTCCATGTGGAACTGACCGGTCTTCTCGTTGAAGCCGACGTTGGCGTGCTTGCCGTTCTCCTGATAGCCGGCCGGTCCATAGTCAAAGCCCGGCTTGGGGCCGAGGTCCTTGGGCGTGAAGTCGAAGCGGGGGGCCAGAACCTGCTCCATCAGAAGGCTGGCCGCGATGGCTTTCAGTGTGTCGTTCAGGGCGTCGACCACCAGCTCCTGGCTGGCGTCCGGTTCGGCGATCAGGTTGGTGAACCGCGCCGAGGCCTTGCCCGGTGCGTCGCGGGTGGCGCGGCCGATGATTTGAATGATCTCGGTCAGGCTGGATCGGTAGCCTACGGTCAGGGCGTGCTCGCACCAGATCCAGTCAAACCCCTCCTTGGCCATGCCCAAGGCGAGGATGATATCGACATGGTCGCGGTCATTGCGGTGCAACGGGTCTTTCAGTGCGCCGATCACCTTGTCGCGGCGGGGACCGTCGTCGTCGACCAGATCAGCAACCTTGAGCACGCGCCCGTCTGGCTGGCGGATCAGGTGGAAGCCCGTTGACGGCTCCTCGCCCTGCCAATCGCCCAGGGCGCTCATGATCTCGTTGGCTTCCTTGATCTTGTCCTTGGTGCTTTCGCGTGCGTTCACATTGGGAATGTGGACGATGGTTTTCAAAGACGGATCGAGCACCTTCATGATGCTGTCGAGGTAGCTGCCGGCGTAGAAGAAGTAGCCGATGTCGAGCGTCTTGAGATGCTCATAGCCGTTGAGCTGCTCGTGATAGGTATAGGTCACGGTCACGAACCGTGCCTCGTCGCCGGGGCTAAGCACGGCCTCGGCGTCGCCACGGAAATACGACCCAGTCATGGCCACGATGTGCGCCTTGTCGCGGGCTATGAACTGGGCAAGTTGCGCACCAAGCCGGTTGTCCGGATTGGCGCTGACATGGTGGAACTCGTCGACCGCGATCAGGCAGTTGTCGAAGGCCTCGACACCCAGTTCGTCGACCGCGAACCGAAAGGTGGCGTGGGTGCAGACCAGCACCTGATCATCGCTAGCCAGGAATTCACCCACGGCCTTGACCTTGGATTTCGCCACGCGCGGCTCGTCGACGCCTGGTGCGTTGCAAAGGTTCCACTGCGGCTTGACCGTCCAGTCGGACCAGAAGCCAAAGTTCGACAGCGGCTCATCGGCGAAGCTGCCCCCGATCGAGCGTTCCGGCACAACAATGATCGCCTTGGCGCGCCCCTGATTGTGCAGCTTGTCGAGGGCGATGAACATCAGCGCCCGTGACTTGCCCGACGCCGGCGGCGACTTGATCAGCAGATACTGCTCGCCGCGTCGGTCGTAGGCGCGTTCCTGCATGGCGCGCATGCCCATCTCGTTGGGCTTAGTGGAAGCCCCGGTCTGGCCGGTGCGCAGCGAAACGGAAGGGATGGGCTTGGCGGTCGTCATGCTGTCAGTGTCCCTGTCGCCAAGTCCCACGCCGCAGAAACCGCTTCCGGCCGTACGAGGAAGAACTCCCCGCCTAGCGATTTTTCATTCTGGTGCAGAAACGCCTTCATTTGTGTCTCCGCTCGTATCGCTTCCGCCGACTTTGGGAACAGCGGCAACCCCATCACCTGATTGGTCGTCAACAATTCCCACTTGAAGGCACCGGCGGGCAGAGAGCCATTGAACGCCTGACATCGGGATGATGGACTTCCAGACATTCCGACCTTGATGATCCAGCGTCCCTCGACTGGACGCCCGAGGAAGGCAGATTCGTCTCCGCACAGCCTTAGAACGTAAAGACTCTTTGGACCCTCGGCCTCCTTGCAGAAATAGCCGGATTGAGAGACCGGTCCGGGCCGTGATGGCGTGAATACCTCAGCACCTAACGCCGGCACCGCTGCCGTGACGGGAATCTCGCCGAAGACGGTGGTCTCAATCAGCATCAGACCGAGCAGACGACGGGCTTCCGCGCCGCTTAAGCGCATGCCTTGGGAGCCGATGGCCTGCGCTCGCGCCGTCGAGTAGGTCTCCGGCGCGAGCTCCTCGATCGGCAGATAGGACTCTTCCGCGATGCGCCAGGCTCGTGTGGCCTTTACCGCCAGGTTCCATTTTGCAGAGCGGTCCGGATCGACGGATTTTCGGGCCCATTCCGACGGGCTCATGAAGACCTGCGCATGATTTACGCGATGCGAAACCTGCTGAACCCCGATGACCATGCCACGCTGGTTCTCCGGTGCTAGGGTTTTGTGACCATAGATCACTACCAAGGCACCGGGCCGCGTCTCGCGAACGAAATGCTTTCTCTGCCCGTCGGTGGAGAAGCCGAGAAACCCCCACGTCTCCGGTGAGAAACCATAGAAGCTGGTTAGCCAAACGTTCGGCGGATCAGCCGCAATCTGTGCGAGGAGCGAGCCTTCCTCTGGCAGAGTATGGACGGCGACGAAGGCCTCCACTGTGCCATAGCTTTGGACGACGCGGCGACCAACGGCCGGCATCATGGCCTGGCCCCGTTCGGGCCATCCCTCGGCCTCGAACAAGCCCAACAACCCGCCAAACCGCTCCTGTGCGACGGCGTTAATGGCCTTCGCGTCCCATCCTGGTGCGCGGCTTTCCATTATGAGCCCACCGTGGCAAGCCGCGTGGTGCGGGGAGGCGCGGTGGTCGCTGTCATCTTGGTGTAGAGCTCGAATAACTTTTCCAGCCGCTCAGTGTCGTTGCGGAAGGTGCGACCGATGTAGATGCGTTCCAGCGTCTCGTCATTGCGCTCATGGGCGTGGCGCAGGTCCTCCGGCATCGCCTCAGGGTCGTACAGGTCGGCGATAGTCGCTGGGTAATGCGCCTCGCGCGCCAGCAGGATGTCTTCGGCGCAGCGGGTCAGGTCGGCCTTGTTTTTCTCGGTCAGCGGCGGAACGGGGAATGTGTTCCAGCCAAGGGTATTGGAATACGAGAACCGCATTTCCAGCCTTCCGCAGACAGTTCCAATCCAGACAAGGTGGAGCCTAGATACCAACATCGACAAATAGAACAAATCATCGGTCGGAAGGAAGAATGCTTTGTTAGACGGAACAACCCCATCGCCAACTAATCCTGCTGGGAAGTAATTTCGAGATTCGGAACTGACGATAGGAATGAATATTTTTCTCGGGTCATCTCCGCGCCGCTCGCGAAACTGATGAGGCCGATTAGCTAAGCGTTGCACGGCAGCGTCAATAGTTTTAAGTCTTTGCTCTCTCACACTATTAATCCGGTCAGCAACCTCAGGGAACCTAAATGCTTCGACTGCTTGGTCGTCGGAGAGCCAGAGGCAGAATCGTTCTCTACCGTTGATGAACTCGCTTGAACCCAAAAAGCGCCTCAGAAACTCCATCGGAAAGCCCTGCGCTAGTAACCGATCCCTATCGTCAGAGTTAATCAGCAGTCCTTCCGACTTTGAATAATAAACGCCAAGATCCATTCTAACAGAGAAGGAAAGAGGCAAGCGCCTCGGCGACACGATCTCGACACTGTTAGGGGTAAGGTAGGGGCTGATGTGAGAAGTAGACTTTGCCTCTTCTCCGCTTATGAGCCAGCGCTCTCCATTTGGTTCGTTGTCTAACCCAACGACAATTACAGTTACGCCAGCGCCATTTGCGGCCAGATTTTTCCACTTGAACGACGTATGGGCAAATCTGATCGAGAACCCCAAGTCGATTAAGAGCTTCCAAGTTAGATGAACTTGCTGCCCTTGGCAGAAGCTATTTGTCGACACAAAACAAAATACACAATTTGTATTTCTAGCGTATTCTGCAGCCTTAATGAACCAGCCACCGACGTAGTCAACATTCTTCCAGTTACCTGGGTATTTCTGAAATGCTTTCGCCAAATCGTCCTTCTGCGCGGGCGTTTGTTTGCGGGTCCCAGAAAAAGGGGGGTTGCCGCAAATATAGGTTTCGCCGCCCGCATTCTCGAAATCGATCGAGGCTTGATCCACCGGTGTGCTAAACAGGTCGTCGCCGCGAAGCTTCACGCTCGTACCCGTTGACGGGCAAACGCTTAGCCAATCAATCTGCAAAGCGTTGTCGCAGGTGATCCAGTTCTGCGCGTCCAGTGGCAGGAAGTCGGCTAAGGCCTCTGTCTGCCCCCGATAAATTACGTCGCTCTGATACTCGGCGATGATCAGGGCCAAACGGGCGATCTCCGCCGGGAAGTCCCGCAACTCGATACCACGGTAGTTGGTCAGGGGGATGTCGCTTCGTCGGTCGCGTTCACCGCGCCGGCGATTGATCACGGCCTCGATCCTGCGCATTTCCTTGTAGGCGATAACCAGGAAGTTCCCGGAGCCGCAGGCCGGGTCGAACACTCGGATCTTCGACATTCGTTTTCGTAAATTCAGCAGGCTGCGAGCGTTGTCGCCGGCTTCTTCCAATCGAGCGTTCAGGTCGTCGAGGAAAAGCGGATTCAACACTTTCAGGATGTTGGGCACGCTGGTGTAATGCATGCCCAGCGCACCACGCTCCTCGTCGTCGGCGACGGCCTGAATCATCGATCCGAAAATGTCGGGATTAATCTCCTGCCAGTTCAGGCTGGCGGCCCGCAGCAGGTAGGTCCGCGCAATCTTGCTGAACTTGGGGCATTCGCCGGCGTCAGCGAAGAGGCCGCCGTTCACATAAGGAAACCGGTCAGCCCATGACTTGATGCCCACGACAGCGCGCTTGTCGCCATGGGTGGCCATGGCGCGGAACAGCTCGGTCAGGATCTCGTGGGTGTTGTCACCGTCGCTCATCTGCGCAACGGTTTTCGAGAACAGGCTGTTTGGGAAGATGCCCGTGTCTTCTGCGAACAGACAGAAAATCAGCCGCGCCATGAGGTGGTTCAGCTCTGGCCGTCGCTCGGCACCCGCCCAGTCCGGATTGTCCTTCAAGAGCTCGACATACAGCTTGTTCAGCCGGCCGGTGGCTTTGATGTCGACCGGGTTGTCCTTGATCTGCCGGACGGTGGAGATGCCCGCCAGAGGTAGGAAGAAGCCGAAATGATCGGCGAACGCGGGATAGGCGCAAGCCAGTGGATCGTCCGTACCGAGTTCCTCGGCCTCCAACACAACGCCGTCGGTGGACAGGATGAACTTTACCTTGTTGGCCGCCGTCTTCGGGCTGACGCGCAGGGCGTTCAACGTCTCGGACACCCGTCCCTCGGGACAGACAGCCAAATGGATGTTGTTGCGTTGAAGCACGCCACCATCGATGTCAGACACATTGCCCGACCCGGCCCGCAGCCGTTGAACCGTGACAGCCTTGTTGCCAAAGGCGGTCAGGAACTCGAACGGGAACTCTGCCGCGTTAAAGGGTGCGGCGGCCAGGGCGGAAACGGCTTCCTCGATTTCTACGGCATTCATTCCACGACCCTAGCGTGATCCGGTCACTCGTTTCGAGGGCTAAACCGAAAGCGTGGTTGGGCCGGTCGCATTTCAGGGAACAGTTTAGTCTGACGCTCTCTAGGCGAAGCTGGTTCCAGGGTGTGTCTTGCAAAAGTGGTAGGGCGAACGGGCGATCAGATACGTTTTAATCCAACGGGGCGTTGATCAAATGCGCTGTGTGAGGTGGCGCACTTCGCAACTGTGTAAGCATTGCCATGCCGGATTATTCATGGCCGTAGGCTGTCATGCCCAGGTCCATTCTTTCCTGGGGCGCGAGAGGTGCATGCGATTAGTCGGGTAGCAAGGTGCTGTCGTCGAGGTCTGGTTGGCCAAAGGTGAGCAGTTCGAGCTGAATGCCCGAGCCGTCGAGAGCAGCCCTTGCCTCGGCGAACTCGTCCACCATTCCCACCTTGTCTTCCATGATCGCGATCAGGGCGACGTCAGCTCGGAGGCGCCGAGCGAGATCGACCGTTTTAGTGAGATCGTGTTTGCGCATCACCGACCATGAAGACTTGACCTCGCAAACAAAGGTTCTGCCATCCACCACGGCCAGAAGATCAGCTTCCGCGTCCGAATTTTTAGACTCCGGGGTGAAGCCAAAAATCGTGGGGCCAACGTAGTAGAACGAAGATCGAGCTCGCCAGCCAAGTTTGCCCAGCAGCCAGATGAGCGATAGGGCACTGTGGCTCCGCAAGCTTTCAATGAGGAAGCGGTTCGGGCGGAACTGCCAGCGCACGTCGATAGGAGCCTGACTGTTCGCCCGACACACTTCGCAAGATAGGCTTGGCTTAAGGTCGCTAAGCCCGACCCAATTACGATGGTGGCACTCACGGCAAAGCCATTCATGACCTTGAAAAATCGCCTGTTGATCGCGTAGCGCCGCGAGGCAGCGATCCAGACTCGCTTCCTCCGCTTTGGCCCATTCGCCTTCGTCGTCCGGCTCCCGGCGCTGTTGAACGTCCCAGTACCTTTTCCTGTAGTTGGCCCACTCGGTCTTGAGGTCGTCGTATCGGAGGTCGCCTTGAACGCTCTTTTCCCCCTTTGCCGCCTTCACGATTAGCGATGCCAGGACCTGTTTCTCGCGATCATCGCGCAGATCAAACACTGGGTTCTGCCTCGCCTTCTTCCAAAGGCTAGACGCGATCGGAGCTACCTTGTCTTCGGAGAGATTTGGCGTTCCCCCCAAACGCGCAAAAGTTTCCAGAAGGAACTGATGGAGAAGAACCGCCGATGCTTGGGACAAGCCGCCTAACATTCCCAGGACGCCGGTCAGATAGCGCGCCTCGTTTGATGGTTCTGCCCAAGTTACCATGCCCGGCGGCGGCGCACCTCCACGCCTATCCCGGTTAACATCCGTCCAAGGTCCGAATGCAGTTAAGGCTTTTGGGATCGCCTCTGCGACGTTTGGAATCGTGATCGATTCAACAGGATGGTCGATGCTCACTAAGGCGCCCAAGTTGCCGTTTCGACTCCGGCGTAGCATCGGCCTAATCGGTCGATGGCCTCCGTATCTAACGGTGAAAGACTCAGCAACTCGCCAACGCCGCGGGAGCATCCATCGGTTCGTCGGCGTTCTTTGCAAACCGCTTTCGGGGCACTCGATATTGAAGTCCACCGCCCAATAGCCCTGCGTGAAGCCTTGACGCGGCGGTGCGTCGATCAGGTGATTTGGCATCAGGACTGGCGGTCGCAGGGCACCATCCGACCAGAGTGTTCGTGTCCAGTCCGGTCGTGCCATGAACGTTTCGCCGAACGCGTTGCCCTCTTGGGCGTTTTCGAGCTCCCTGACTGTTGGCAGGATCTCGTCGAGAGAAGCCAGCGCCTCCGGCCGTGCGCCACACCATATATTCTGCGCCCGCAGCGTCGCCTCAGCAGCCGTCAGATCTTCGACGCTCACAGACGTCGATCTGATGGCGACCTGCGATTGGCCCCCGTTCCCGCCATTGACCCGATTTCGGTTGCGGAGAAGTTGAACCAAGGACGCGAGGAATATGGGGTCTTCGAGCTGAGCCAACTCGATGCGCAGACAGCAAATATCATCGTCCAGCCAAGCCGGTATGAGAAGGCGAGCATTCCAAAATAGGAGGCGATCAGCGAAGGTGTCGCCCACCACCAGATTAAAGGCCCCGCTCATTCGAGTACGGACGCCCAGCTTGGGCGCAAAAAGAGTCGACCGGATCGAGAGGCTATCGACGTGGCGTTCGGCGAAAGCCGCGAAAGCGGCACTTTCGGTGGGCAGAACGTTTAGGTCGCGAGGTATTCCGAAGCGGCGACGCTCCGGCTCGGGAACCGTCAAGATGGTTTGCAAGCCCAGGATGGTCGACGCGTCAGGCGGTACGTTCGCGTTGCCGAAGCTCGCGTCCAACGTCCCCATATTGTCGGTCAGGAAGCGACTGCTCTGCTCACCATGCCAAGCGTTCAGGAGTTGGACGGGTGCGGCTGCGTCTGCTGGCTTTGTGTAGCGTGCCGAACGAAAAACCGTTGATAAAGACGACATTGGCCCGTGATTGTAAGTCGGGCGAAAGTCGCGTGCGGCTAGCTCGCGTCCCTCTGGATCACCATGGCGATGAAGCTTGTATTCCGAAGGTGAGACGCGCTCGATAAGGTCATCTACGTCTGCCCTACTCAACGGAACATACGAATAGACGATGTCCGGGTCGAAAGCCTCAAGCCAAGGCCAGTATGCCGCCGATACCCGAGCGTCCACACACGGAACAATCAGGCTGAAACGCCCACCCCAGCGGCCGTAGGAATCAGCAAAGATCGCATCAAGCGCAATGGCCGAATTTTCGTCGTCAGCGACGAGAAAGGCGACCCTGATGGGCCGAGGCCTCGCGAAGCTCTCATATTCACTGGTCATGACGCGCTATCAGCGTGCCGTTTGAAATCCATCATGACGGGAGCATATCGCACAGTTCTATCATGATGAAAGTTTTGGTCCGTCTCTGCAGTGACAGGTGCAGTTGCCGAGTTTGGCGTCAAAACAGTGTGCGTGAACAGTGGCCCATGAGCGATCCTTTAGGGTGGGCTTTAGGGTCTGGGATGATGGCACCTTGTCAGGTGAGCGTCCTGCACGATTAGAGGGAGGGGATACGCGGAGCGACGCTCCGCCAAATGCCCGGCCGTCCGTGGTTGTTTGCCGCTGCCACGCGTCGCGCGTGCCCGTGTGTGTGCGCGCGCAAAAACTTGCGCCCTTGTTTCGCCCTGGGTACTGCCGCCCGTCAACCCTATGCTCAAGAGCGTTTCGACTTCGAACAGATGTCTGCGCCACAGCGGTGGGACTTTTCGTCAAGGTGGCGAGCAAATGGCCTGTTGACTATTCCAACGGGTAGGACGCCCTTTAGTTTGCGGCTTTTGCAAGCTACGCCTTGGCTTTTGGGGTGTTTAATGAGACGTTTTGCGCTTGTCGCGTTTGCCACAGGAACGCTCCTTAGCGGTTGTGGCGAAACCGGAGCAATTAAATCAGCAGTGAAGGACATCTTGAAAGACCCAGACTCAGCAAAGTTTGGGGAAGTGATGGTCAGCGATGACGGCAGGTTGTCATGCGCGATGGTTAACGCGAAAAATAGTATGGGAGGCTATACTGGTGAGAGCGCGCTGACCCTGCAAAAAACCGATGCTGGGGAATGGCGGGTTATAGACGATACTCGGTCGGAGTGTAATGCTCAGGAACTAGAAGTAACTGCCGCCTGGGAGCGTATGTATGACGATGACGGTGCCGCCCAAAACATGGCTCCCGCCAGCGATGCCGGCACCACTGCAAATGCCGCGGCGCAAAGGGCCGTCGCCGCCGCAGCAAACGCTGCAGATGTTGCTGCCGCTGACTCTGCTAATGCCGCTGCGGCTAGTTCCAACCTACGCCCATAAAGGGATCGGCGGGCTGGCAGTCCCATTCTAGGGTAGGCAGCCTGATCATTGATGTATGTTAAGAGGCCAGCCCATTTCCTAAGTTGGGCACCTACACGATGCTGCGCGAGAGAACTGGCGGCTGGGGCTGGGGCGCTTCCTGGAAAGGATTCTGATCTCTCCGAAGGAAGTGCGGTTGGGCTTGCGGACCGTCAAAAAGTTGGTCTCCGTGCTGATGTACCAGAGGGGGCAAGAGCCTTCGCCTGTGATGAGAAGGCTTCGTTGACCGGCATAACGCCGACTACGACCGGCGTGTAGCAGGCGACAGTATCAGGAACGGCCTTTCCGCAATCGCCCAGAAATGTGACTTGGCGCTGCCCGTCGATTGATTTGGCTTGTAGAGGCGAAAAGCAGAAAGGTTGGGTCATGCAAGCGGATCGAAATCGCTACGCAGCATGCCCATCACTGCCTCGTAGATGGGCGGCAAGGCGCTCATCGTGAACTGGGCGGGCGGCGCCAAAAAGCTTATCGAAGGCTTCACAGCGCAATCTCAGAGCCCCCATGGCCCCTTCGGCAGCGGCGACAAGATCGAAGATCTGTTTTGGTTCGTTTCTATTGTTATCGATTGCCGATCACAGGGGTAATGACGGCCAAGCATCCGGGACGTCTGGACAAGCCCATCGACACCTTCGAGATAACAAGCGCGGAACCATTTGGCTTGTGATCGTCAAGCCAAAATAACGCATTAAACTGGTCGAATAGCGTGGTAGGAAAGGGCGCTTGAAGTTGTAGGCGGTGCGCCATGTACGTTTTTCCTATGATCCTGATTGCGCTGGCTCAATCATCCATTCCGGCGACGCCAGATTTGCACGTCCTCAGTGTTGATGGACGATCACTCACTGCTGCCGACCGAAATTCCATCACCATCAATAATGGAGTTTCGACTATTACGTTGCACATGGTGAGGGCGACCCCCGACGTGATTGAAGTTGCGAACAACTTTCAGTGGGTGCAAAGATATATTTGGTCGTTTGAAGTGGACTGTAACAAAAACACAGTCAGATTTGCCGAGTCATTGCAGGTTAATTTTTCCGATGAAGTCATTTTTGCTGAGAGCTTACCAACAAATTGGATAACAACTGAGCCAGGCTCTCCGTACGATCTTACTAAGGAACTTGTTTGTAGAAACATTACTACTGACAAAGGCCGATATGATAACATTTATCAGCTTATGTCGTTCTATTATAAGTTATTGAAAGCTATGGCGTCATCAGCGGAGTAAATGTTATTTCTTGTGGGCTTATTTTTGTATTTCTCCTGAGAAATGGGATAAGAAGTGCAGTAACTCGTCAGGCCGATAGACCGCCAACAACAAGGGCGCTGTATCAGCGGTTTGTCGCAGCGGTCTTCGTTTTGATAACGGGCGGGCCGCTAAGAGAGGCTCTACCGCCAGCGGAACGTGAAGTTGCGACTGTGACGGAGGAACCGATGGGCCGCATGTTCTTCAAGTTGGTTCGGGATTGTCGAAGAACAATGTCGGCATCTTCATTCCATTAGACGGGCTCGGTTCCTTGCGGGCCAACGAAGCAGGCACCGGAGTTAACGTCGCCCTCGGATAGAACCACCGAAGCTGCCAACGGTGACCGTAATTCCATTAAGCGTGGGACGCTTTGTGAAATGTTGTCCGTGCCGATCAAGTCGCGCCAAGCGTTCGGCAGGGGTACAGGTTCTCGATAGCTCGGTACAATCTCGCCGGCCGGTGTCGCCCACAGGATACTTCTTCGGTCGCCAGGATCAGGCCGGAACCGAGTAGCGCTTTTTGCAAGTTTCGCCGATCAGCGGGCATGCCCATCACGGCCTCATAGGCTGCCTGGAAAGCGCTTAGTGTGAACCGGGCGGGCAACAGCCCGAAAACAATCTCGAAGGCTTCACAGCGCGATCTGAGGGCCTTGATGGCACCTTCGATGATGTCTGCGTGATCGAACGCAAGCGGCGGCAAATCATCCAGATCGGCCCACTGCACAGCCTTTGCATCTGTATCGGCACGCGCTGACATTCGGTCGAGCGGTATGAGCGCCAGGTAGGCCACCGAGATCACGCGTTCTCGTGGATCACGGTTTGGCTCGCTGTAGTTTCCGAACGGGAACAGGACGGGTGCCTCGACACCGGTTTCTTCCAGAAGTTCGCGCCGCGCGCAGCCGTCGAGCGTCTCGGTCATGGACATGAAGCCCCCTGGCAGTGCCCAGGCACCCGCGTACGGATCTTGACCGCGCTGGATCAGCAGGATGCAGAGACGCCCCTCGCGCAGCGTGAAAACCGCGATGTCGGTGGTGATTGCTGGGTGGGGGTAGGGGTAGCTGTAGATCAAGTTGTGTCAATTCCACACAAAGTCAGATACGGACGGTCTCAGCTAGCCATGCAAGGGACGCACATACAATGACAAGGACAAGCCAAACTCACCCGCTGCAGATCGCGGAAATCGCCGTTGGCCGCAACATGGGCAAGATCGGCGTCACCTTCTGCCCGGGCAAGAAACAGCCGTCGGCTGCAACTGGTGCCTGGGACCGTGATTTGGATATCGATCTGGGATCCATCGCCGGCTGGGGCGCTGCCGCAGTCGTCAGCCTGATTGAAGACCACGAGATCCAGTCCTTGAAAGTCCAGGGCCTGGGGCAGGCTGTCCGGGTCAGGCATATGGACTGGCTACACCTACCGATCCGGGACGTGTCGGTTCCTGACGAACGGTTCGAAGCAGCGTGGGTGACGGCAGGCGAAAGCCTTCGAGACCGGCTTCGAAGCGGCTTCAACATTCTGATCCACTGCAAGGGTGGTCTGGGGCGGGCGGGGATGATCGCGGCTCGGTTACTTGTTGAACTGGACGTCCCGGCGGAAGAAGCGATTGCACGAGTCCGTCGGGCTAGACCGGGGGCTATCGAGACTTCGGGGCAGGAAGCCTTCGTATGGGCCATCCAGCCCGTTCCCGAGCATCAGCCCGATACATCGATCGAAGCGATCGAGGATCGCGCCGTTGGAGCCTTCTGGGGCCTGGCCATGGGGGACGCCGTCGGCACTACGCTCGAATTCGCTGCCCGGGATACCAAGCCTCTGCTGACCAACATGATCGGTGGCGGCCCGTTCCGTCTCAAGCCTGGCGAGTGGACGGACGATACGGCTATGGCGATGGCTCTGGCCGACAGTCTGGCGTCGTGTGGGGAACTCGACGAACAGGACTTACTGCGTCGGTTCAGCGACTGGTGGCGGAATGGTACCTATTCCTGCACGGGCACCTGCTTCGACATCGGAGCGACCACCGCCCAGGCGATCGGACGCTGGGAACAGACGAAGGCTGATAATTGTGGCGCGACGGATCCCCATAGTGCGGGCAACGGCTCTCTTATGCGCCTTGCCCCGGTCCCCATCCGCTTTTGGCAGGATCGATCAAAATTGCGCGACGCGGCGGCCCGGCAGAGCAAGACAACCCATGCCGCCCCCGAGGCCGTGGATGCCTGTGTGGTCTATGCCGACATGATTGCCGACGCGATCGAGGGCAAACCGAGATCGGCTGTGCTCGCCGCCCGCACGGGAGAATGGGCTGGTGCCATTGTAGGCATCAACGGCGGATCGTGGCGCGGCAAGCAGCGGGCCGACATCAATGCCTCGGGCTACGTCGCCCATGCCATGGAAGCCTCGCTCTGGGCCGTCGGGCGGTGCCCGGATTTCGAGCGGGCTGTGCTGTTGGCGGCCAACCTTGGCCAGGACGCAGATACGACTGCGGCGATCACCGGTCAGTTGGCGGGGGCTCTGGCTGGGGCAGCTAGTCTACCAAAAGCTTGGTCAGACCGGCTTGCCTTGCGACCGCGTATTCACTGCATGGCGAGTGACCTGTTCCGCTCACAGATCGCCGCTGACAGGACCAATCTGAACCGATGATTGAAGAGGACCCGGCGGTCAGCACCAACGCGCTGACTTCGAGCATTTTGTTGCCCTGCATGTTCCCCGCTGAGCCCACAATCCCGCAGTGAACGAGATTTGATGGCTGAAAATTTCAGATAATCAATCTGACCTTCGGACCGACAGGTTCCTTAGATCTCGTCAGGACCGCTGGCTAAGCCCGTCACCTGCGAATCTACTGACGTTCAGCTTGGCTCCCTCGCGCGTGGGTGCCTGGGCGTGGGTGAGCGCGGATGGCGCGCGCGAACGTCGGCCTCGACGATTTTGCGGTGATCAGTTGCCAGTGGTGTGAGCCAGAGAGACACGACCGTGTGTGTTAAGCTTGGTCGCCGTGCGCATAAAACGGAACAGGACGCCGTACAGAGGTGGATCGAACTAAGTGTGGGCTGCATGCTTGCGCGGCCGAGGCTGGCATTCAGCGGCCCGGAAACGGCCCCTCCTGTAGATGCTGGCGGGCGAGCCTAGCTTTAGGCGAACAGCCGCTCCCATTTCAGAGCTCACTCGTGCCTGCCCATTTAGGTCATGAGCCACTCCTGCTCGCTGGCCGATTACGTACCCCATAGGTGCTCGTCGTTCATCGGTGAACGCGGCGGCGCCCACCGTCGCACCCTTCAAAACGTAGCGCAGTACCTCGCCCAAGTTTTCCTCGTAGTAAGCAGGGCTCACGACGGCAGCGGCGTAGTTGCGCGCTACCGGTCTAGTACGCACAACCCCTTCACGCCTCTCAGCTCCGACTGACTTTAGCCAACGGCTGATATTGCGAACAAAGGACGAAGCGTGCAGGGGCGGCACGTGGATCAGGATGTGGACGTGGTCACCAGCGTTTGTCTCCCGAACCCAGACGTATGCTAAACGGGCATGCCTGGCAGCCAGCCAAGCCCCCGCCCGCTTAAGCAGCGCAGATAACGCTTCGCCGGCTGCAGAAATTCGACCGGTCGACCAGTTGATTGTGATGAAGCAGTTCAGGGGCGCGCCGGATTCGTAGGCATACCAAGCTGCCTCGGTCACGTTTGCGCACTGACGCTGGGAAAGCTCGGTCGACTCGATCCGCCGCTGTCGCGCAGTGGGGCGGAGGCTCTCCGAGCCGGTCATTGACGTGTACCTATATAAAGCGACGACAGCGCGGTGATGGCTAGCGGGGCACCATCACCGCGGCGTCAGACGTGATTGAAGGAAAGGTTCGCGCTTCACTCGGCGTGACTGTCGTAACCGGACAGCAGTGCCCATCGGTGGTTTGAACGGGACGATTGTTTCATCATCCTGAACTTGCTAGCCGGCCAACTTGCCAGTTGCGATCTCGTCCAGCAGCTTTTTCAGGTCGTGAGCCTTGATCATGCGACGGCGGCCGATCTTGAACGACGCCAGCACGTTGTCCGACATCAGTTCGTAGATGCGGGAGCGGGACAGGCCGGAGTACCGGGCGGCGTTTTCGATGGTGAGAGTGTAAGGCTCAACAAAGACAGCGTTCATATGAAAATCTCCTGGGACACTGGGGAACGTCAATTCGTCCATCCAGATCAGATAGGACTTTCAACACAGCCTGAACGCTGAGCACGTTACCTGCCCATCAGGTCTTTTTCTCAATGACGGCCCGGATGGTGTTCACCGGCACGCTGTGCCTAGCCGCGACCGCCCTAACCACCTTCGCCTTCTCCCATGTCGGATGCCGTGCCCAAATGTCATCGGCAGTCGCCTGCCACATTCTATGCCGCGCCCGAGCCGCTCCCGCTATCTGTTTGCCGCGAGCACTGCCGCCCTCCTGCTGTCTCTCTCGGCGGGCTCTTGATGACGCGATGTCGGGCCCCTCGACGAACTCTAGACGCAGCGCAAGCGAGGCCTCGCGCAACAGAAGTGCGTCGTTTATCGACCGCACTTCCTCAAAACGATCGCGTTCAGCGGCGGCCCGGAGTCGATCACGAAGGTCTTCAACTATTTCAATCACGCGCGCCGCAAACCCGACCGGGCTATCAGGTGCGTAGTTTCGCTGTCCGATGGCAGACAGCGTCAGGACACCCATGGCTTCATCCGGCATAGCGTTCTCGGTGGTCAACCTGCTGCCTGGCGTTTGCCTCACCTCGATCGGAAGGTAGGAACCGTCGGTCATGGCGGCATAGGTTCCCAACTGGCTCGGGAGACCAGCTTTCTTGAAAACGTCCAGCGCCTCATCCGCAGCCCTAGTAAGCCTCAAGATTGCTGAATCGATCTGCTGCTCCGCGCCATCACGGTCGCGCATTTGAGCGAGGCCTCTAGCGATGTCGGATGCCCGGGTAAGGCGACGACGCTGCCTAAAAAACTGGCCGAGTCGGTCGAATGCCAGACGCGCCACTGTTAGGCGGCCGATGCGAGCACCTGCCCAGCGGCCTTCGCTGAACAGAACTCTGCCCACAACGACATCACCTCCCGGCGCCGTTCTAGCGCATCGCCACGGCTGTAGGCCCGCTCCACATCTGTCCCGACGAGGTGCGCCAACGACAGTTCAGCCAACTCCCTAGGGAAGGTTGTCTGTTCACCGAACCACGTGCGGAAGGTGGACCTGAAACCGTGCACCGACACGCCGGTCACCTTCTCTCGGCGCAGCAACATCGCCATCGCCATGTTCGACAGCGGCCGGTCAGCAGGTCCACGTGTAAAAATGAAAGCGTCTTTCGATCGCACGCTTTCCTTGCTCGCTCCGCGCTCGTGAAGGACCTTCTCCAATAGCCCAATAGCGGCCTCGCTGAGAGGGACGCGATGGGGCTTCTTCATCTTCATGCGCTCGGCTGGGATTACCCATACACGGCGCACAAAGTCGATCTCACTCCACCTCGCTTCCAAAGTCTCCGACGTTCGGGCGGCTGTCAGGATAGTAAAAATCAGTGCGTTGGCTGACGTGCCTGGCAGGCCTTGGAGGCGCTTCATGAAGCCCGCAACATCAGAAGGGTTCATAGCCGGATGGTGGCCCGAGATCAGCTTTGGCTGTTTGGGTAGCAACTGATCCAGGTTTTCCTTCCAGCCTGCGGGGTTTTCACCGGAGCGGAAGCCGCGAGCCTTAGCGGCAGCGAGTATGCGGGCTATGCGCCCTTGGCAACGCCGAGCGGTTTCCGGCTTCACGAGCCAGATCGGTTTCAGGACACCGAGGACGTCCTCGACCGTAATCTGATCCACCGGGATTTTTCTCAATTTAGCCGCGTCAATTTCCACGCTGTAGCGCCACTGGCTAACGTGCTTGGCGTTGCTCCAACCTGCTTCATGCGTGTTCACGTAATCATCCGCGAAATCGCCAAAGGTAGGCACTGACCGGTTTGCCTCGCGTCGCGCGTCGATGGGGTTGGCCCCGGTCGCCAAAAGTGCCCGCGCCTCGGTGGCAAGCTTCCTGGCAGTCGCCAAGGATACAGCCGGGTAAGGGCCCAGCCCCATTTCGCGGCGTCTTCCCCGCCAGTTGAATATGAAAGACCACGATTTAGTCAGGCGACTCGTGACGCGCAGGAAAAGGTTTCCGCCGTCACTGTGTAGCTTCACCTCCTTAGTTGACGCCACGAAGGCGCTCGAAAGCAGTTGAAGTTGTCCCATCGCTCGTTTCCTCGCTCGTGACACCCTAGACGCCGCCCTAAAGTGCCTCGGCGATGATCTGGGTTTGTTCCGGACGACTATGGAAACGAGAAAGGAATTGTGGTCAAGGATCAGATGCTTAAAAAGCAGAGCCGGATTGTGCGGGATGGTAAGTTCGACGGACCTCGGCTCCACCAGGGCCTGTCTCCACAGACGATAAACGCCCTCATATTCCGCAGGGTTTCCATGTCGGTTTGAACACCCAGGGGATTTTCCGTCACCACCTATTTGCCGCAAGCATCCACGCACCGTCAGTTATCAACAGTTGATTTCGGGGCTCGCGCAGCGACTTCTGGGCGCTGCTCGCCGAAGTAGTCTTTCGTCAGAATTTCAGGTTGACGTGGCAGCGATGCTGTGTGCCTGATAGCGCGGCCTATCGCTCAGACAGGCTGTAAATTACTGTGGGGCTCACATGTTTTCGATGAAATCAGCGCGCTTTGGCGCGCGCGTAGTATTGCTTGGTTGTGCGGCATTCTCTCTCCCTGCCTGCGCCACCATAACCCGGGGCACCTCCCAAACATTCACGGTCGAAAGCACCCCGCCGGGCGCACAGGTTTCGACTTCAAACGGCTTTCAATGCGAGGCCACGCCGTGCACTTTCCGCATGCCGCGGAAAGACGCCTTTAGAGCCACAATCTCCATGGATGGCTATGTCACCCAAAACATTGATGTGACGAGCGGAATTTCAGGTGGCGGCGGCACGGCGATGGCCGGAAACCTCATCTTTGGCGGCATCGTCGGTGGCGTTGTCGATGCCTCGTCGGGTGCGATGAATGATCTCAAGCCCAACCCTCTGATCGTCCAGATGATCACGCCAGAACAAAAAGCTGTTGCAGACGCGGCAGCGGCAGAGATGGCTCGTATGACCCCGTCACCTGCTCCTGCAAAGGACCAGTGAAATGAATGAGTTTGGTCGCCGATTCGCAACCGCTGCAATCATCCTGGGCCTTTTTGGCGTCGCTGCGTGCGCTACCCCTGCCAACCCGGTGATGATGACGCTTCCCGCCACACAAGGGCTAACAGCAGACCCTGGCACACCAGGCTATCGCTCTGTAACGACCGTCAATGTCGCCGGTGGACAGGAAACCAACCCTTTGTGGGTGTCTCAAGTGTCAGATGCCAACTTCAAAGCCGCTTTGGAGGCCTCACTCGAAGCGGCCAACTATCTTGGAGCAGAGGGTCAGCCCACCATAGTCAATGCGACGCTGATGGCACTCAAGCAACCACTCGCAGGCCTCGACCTTTCGGTCACAAGTCAAGTCCGTTATACCGTAACAACCAGAGGCGAGATAGTTTTTGACGAGCTGGTTTCTGCCACAGGGACAGCAACTGTTGGAGACGCTTTCGTCGCTACAGAACGTCTGCGCATCGCAAACGAAAAATCAGTCAAAGAAAACATCAAGCAGTTCCTCACGCGCCTTCGCAACTCTATGCGTTAGCGGCTGAGAATGACGGGATCGATGAAGATCGATCCCGTCATAATCGATGCCGTTATCCACGAAGGAGCGAAGCCTCTTGCAGCTTTCTCCCGCCAGAACGCCCGCCTAAGTCCCGCTGCCTGGAACCCCCGGACACGGGGCCATAGCTCAGTTGGTAGAGCGCGTCGTTCGTAATGACGAGGTCAGGGGTTCAACTCCCCTCGGCACCACCAGTCTTCACCAGATAATGGCTTGGATCTGCCCGGCCGACACCGACCGACCCTCTTTCACATACACGTGTGACACGATTTCGTCCTGACGCGCTGCCAGCCGGATAAGGCCCGCCTGAGGCGTCAGCCAGCCGACGACGGTCTCCTTGCGGGCATAGGAAGCGGTCGAGCCAAACGTCAATCCGCCCGCCACCACAAGGATCATAGGGCCCGTCAGCGCCCGTGAGGGCACGGAAGAGGCCAGAACGACCTCCCCCGCCAGGCGGCGTGTGGCATGGGTTACGGCTTCCTTGCGGAACAGGTCGGACAGGAAAATACCCGCTATGAAAGAATTGTTGAGCGGCAACGTTGACAGAACGTCGGTTCATCATCAATCCTGAAGTTGTGATCCGGATCGCGCACAACATCATTTTTCAATGGAGGAAGCCATGACGGCTTTGGCTATGGACGTGCGTGAATTTTCGTTTGATGAGATCGACATGGTGTCGGGAAGCTGGCGCCGTGAGGTCTATAAATGGTTTGTCAGGATGGTACGTGATGGTGTTGCATTTGAATTAGCAAAGGCGGCAGCACAGGAAATGGAAGACCACTTGGATGACTTGCCTGATCTTCGAACCGATCGGGATCCGTATACGCTATCTAAAATCGGGTAACATCTAAGAAGATCGGTTCGAGCGCGGGAGCGCTTGAACCTATCTTGTATAAAGCAAGATGGGAATGCTGTATTTGTTATACATTATAATATTATATTTCCCATCGCTCATTGTACTGGGGCTATTAACAGCTGTCAGTTTCAAGATAAAATTTATCGGGTTGGTTCAAATTATGTTTCAATCGATAATAATTATTGTCGTTGCATTCCCGGTAACTTTTATCGGGGTCGCTAGCGGGTCTATTTTCTTGGCTGCCCTATTGATTGCAGCAATCGAAGAAGTCATTCGTGGTCTAATGGCAATTAGAATGAATCCGAGTCGTAGTTTTATCAGTCAAGTAGTTTTGATGTCAGTGCCGTTTGCCTTTGCCGAAACTTCAAACTGGCCAGCGGGCGAAAAAGCGCAAGTTGCAATGGCCGAGCTTCAATTCGATCCGATTTGGTATGTACTGTTAGACATTGGTTATATTTTCGGCGAGTTCGGTTTTGGTATTCTGATTAATGTCTTATTTGCGTCCCTGTGGTTAATTATCCTTAGAGGGAAAGCGGAACGTTATCCTGTTGCATTTTTATTGCCTTTCGCTCTTCATTTTGCACTCGACTATTTTGCAATCCAGTCAACGTCCTGACTGATGAAAGACGACATTTCGAGTCTCAAATGCCAAGTCTCAAAATTCCTGAATAACGAACTCTGCTTACCCGTCAGATTTATGCGAATTACTGTAAGTCAGAGATTGAGTTTTGTGCAGACTGGTAACGGTTCGTACCTGCAACAAATTGACTCTTGGAAGCGTTAGCCGGGGTCCATTCACGGCTGCCCCCCCGCACCCGCTGCAGCGGCCGTAACCTTGGCTCGCCATGCCTTGTCAGGCACCAGGTATCTGCGGGCCGCAGCCTGGATGTCGGCCGGGGTGATGGCCTCGAGATCGCTGATGTGGCTGGTGGTCTGCTCGACCAGAGCCGGGTCGGCCGCGATGTCGCTCAACTGGCCCAGCCAGTATTGATTGCCAGCCCGGGCACGCCGCAGGCTTTCGATCTCGGGCAGGCGCGCACGGTTCAGTTCGTCGTCGGTCACGGGGGTGTCGCGCAGCTGGGCGGCAAGCATGTCGACCGTCTGGAAGAAGGTCGGCAAGGCCTCAGGCGTGACCTCGGCCTTCACGCTCAGGGAGCCGTAACCCGGGAAGGTGTCGGACGCATTGGCCACGATGGCTGGCGCATAGGCCAGACCCTGGCGCTCGCGTATCTCGTCGGTGGCGCGCAGATCGAGGACGCGACCCAGGATGTTGACCAGGCGGGCCTCGGTCCGGTCCCCGGCGGCATCGGTCGTCGGCCAGGCGACATAGCCAAACGCCTGATCTGCGAGGCCGGTGTGTATAAAGGCCAGAGGCTCGGGGGTCCCTGCCGGAAAGCGCAGCGTGTCAGAACCCGCCAGCGGCGGCGGGGCCGGTGCGCGTGCCGGCAAGGCCCCGAATGTCGCGGCCACCGAGGCGACAACGGCCTCAACCGTCACATCGCCGACAACCACGATATCGATCGGTCCCTGCGCCAGACGTGATTTGAGCATCTCGCTGAGCTGGTCATTGGTCCAGCCAGCGACATCATCGTTGGACGGGAAGGCCTGGCGCCTGTCTCCGCTCGCCAGCAATTCGGACGACTGGATACTGAACGCCCCTTCAGGCGTTGCCATGGTCTGGGCAATGATCTGGGGCCAGAAGCCCTTGAACTGTTCAAACGGTGCAGGCCGCAGGCCCGGGTCGCTCAGATAGGCGGCCATGATCTGCATCTGCAGATCGAGATCCTGGGGGCGGGTCGCGCCTGTCAGGACGAAGGCCTTGCTGGTTGGAGCAAAGGCGACAGCCTGGGTGCGACCTGTCAGTGCCCGGCTGATCTCGTCAGCCGAGAGCTTGCCCAGACCTCCAGCCACATAGGTCAGGGCGGCAAAGCCCACCGGCGTTATCTGATCGGTCGGCAACGAAAGCTCGCCTGTACCCGTCGAGACGGTCATGAGGATCTCCTCGTCGCGGAAGGTCGTCGGCTTGACGGCCAGCCGCACACCGTTGGGGAAGGTGACAACCGTCGTCTCGATCTCGGCGAGAAGCCGGGTCTCGGCGGGTTGACCGGGCGTCCCGAAGTCCGAATAGGGCCAGCCAAGCTCGGCACTCGCCTGCGGCGCGGCGACGGGGATCTGCTGTGACGCCTCAAGTGCAGCGGTCACGGCGGCTTCACCGCCTTCGATCTCGACGGGTGAAATGACGAGCGCCAGCGGCCCGCCGCCTTCGAACGCAGCGCGGGTTGCGACCAGAACCTGTTCCGGTGTCAGTCCCTCGGTCACAGCATTGAACAGCTCGAGGTCGGTTTGCGGTGCCGTGAAGACCTGGTTCAGATTCACTGCGTTCAGCAGTCCGCCGGCCAGGGCAGGCGTGGTGCGGGTTGCCGCCGAAGCGACGCGGTTCTCGAGTGCGGTTCGCGTCTCGGCGACCTCGCGTGCGAGTTCAGCGGGCGTCACACCATGCTCGATCAGGCGGCGCTGTTCCTGTTCGATGGTCTGCATGGCTGCGTTCAAACCACCGGGGTTGAAGGCAGCGATGACCGTTGTAGCCTCAACGCTGAAGGGAAGAGGCTGGACGATCGCGCCAGCGCCCAGCAGCGGGGGATTGTCCTGCCGGCTGATCTCGCCAAGTCGCCTGTTCAGGACGGCAAGACCCAGGTCACGATGAAGGTCCGCTGTCCGTTTGGCGGTCGTGTCGGGGTCTGTATTGACGGGGCGCGTCCAGTTCAGCTGGATCAGCGATTGCGTGCCTGGCTCCAACAGTATGGAGGTGCTCGGCTCGCGCGCTTCCACCGTTCCCGTTTCAGGCTCGGGTCCGTCGGCGGCCTTCGGCTGCCAGTCCGCAAAGGCCCCGCGGATCCGGGTCTCCATCTCGTCGATCTCGAAATCACCCACGGCAATGAGCGTGGCGCGCGAGGGGCGGTAGTAGGCCTGGTAGAAGTCGACGAACCGTTCACGCGGGGCCGTGCGGATAATCGCCAGATCGCCGATCGGAAGGCGGTTCACGATTCTCTGGCCGGGTGCCAGCAGTTCGAGCTGGGTCTTCACAGTCCGCTGCTGGGGCGTGTTGCGCAGTCGCTCCTCGCCGACAATCACGTCCCTCTCGGCGTCGATGTCCCCGGCATTGAACAGGGCCTCGGACACCTGCTCGCGCATGATCCGCAACCCGGTTCCGACCGTCTCCGGGTTCGTCTGGGGCAGGTCGAGCTGATAGAAGGTCTGGTCGAAGCCCGTGGCGGCATTGGTGTCCGGTCCGAACGCCAGGCCAAGCCGTTCCAGGATCCGGATCAGTTCGTTCTCGGGGATGTTCGTCGTGCCGTTGAAGACCATGTGTTCGGTGAAGTGGGCGAGCCCGAGCTGATCGTCAGCCTCCATCATCGAACCGGCATCGATCCGGAGGCGCAAGGACGTCTGGCCTGGCGGGGTGGCGTTGCGCAGAAGGGCATAACGCATCCCGTTAGGCAGGGTGCCAAAGCGGACGCCAGCATCCTCCGGCACATCGCTGGCATCCTGGGCCCAGGGGTCAGACGGCGGAGTCGCCGCCGGGCTCGACGCCGGTGTCTGGGCCAAGGCAATGGCCGGCAGCCCCGCCCCTGCGACCACAGCGAGACCCGAGGCGGCGACAAGCAGGAGGCGTCTAAGGTTGCGCACGATAAACTCCGAGAGAAAGCACGGTCAGAGCCGGCAGGGGATCAAGGTAAGGTCCGGGGCGAGACGAGATAGCCAGAATTATCGATCATTCGCTCGTCATGTCGGATTCGAAAGCTTCACAATACGCAGGTTCTGAAGGCATTCGGCAGCTATCCGGACTTGGCTGCTCGTGAGGAGAGAGTTCCTGGCCACATTACGTTGGCAGAAACGTAGCTTTGACGCAACGCCCAGGTTGCGAACCGGGTCTTTCCATGAAGGGGCACCGCGCATCGTTTGTTTTCGGCCGTCCAGCCCTCGCTGGGCTAGGGCTCCAAAGGATCCGTAACATCTGCAATCGCGCTGCCGGACACGTCATCCTTCGCGCGTCTTGCGCGCGGGCCCACGGCGAGGGTTTCGATCAGGGCGAGTATCGGCGTCTTGTGGGCCGGGTCGATCAGTCGCCAGGCGTCCAGAAGTCGTGCCGCATCAGTCGCTGGCCCCTCGGCGTCACTATGGTCGTAATCGCTGAAAAGAGCGGAGACGGGCACGCCGAGGCAGCGCGCGACCAGCCACAGCCTGGAGGCAGACATCCTGTTGGATCCATTCTCGTATTTCTGGACCTGCTGAAAGGTGACGCCGATGCGGTTACCCAACGCGGTCTGGGTGAGACGGGCAGCACGCCTCAGAGCCCGCAATCGCTCTCCGACCCGGATATCGAACTCATGTTCAGCATCAGGTTGGGCACCAGTTTCGAGCATGGGCCCAGGATAACCCAGTTTCGTGCACTCGCGAAAGACCCAGTCCGATCGATGGCGTTGGCTGCTGGCACCGGGCGGGTGGCCGCTCGTCTTGCAGAATGCGTGTCGTGAAGGCACGGTGGAGGCGGGGGTTGATGAGATAACAGGAGATCACCGATGCGTGCCGCCACACTGATCGCCACGGCCATCCTCGCCCTTGCCGTGCCCGCCGGGGTCGCTCTCGCCCATCACGGCTGGAGTTCCTATGACGCAGCCCAGACCCTGAGCCCCACGACCCGGGTGGTGGAATCGCGCTGGGGCAGCCCGCACGGAGCCCTGGTGATCGCGGTCGATGGCAAGCGATGGGACGTCGTTCTGGCCCCTGTTGCGCGGATGGAGGCCCGTGGCCTGACCCGCGAGGACATCGCCGTGGGCCGGACAGTGACGGTCGTGGGCTATCCGCGCCGTGACGGCACCGCCGAGATC
>QBLX01000026.1 GCA_003241825.1 Alphaproteobacteria bacterium | reverse complement strand
GTTCACGGCGCTGCTGCGGGTTGAGGGACCGGGGCTCGCCATCGTTCTGCGCAGCACGGCGCTCCTGACGCGCCTCGCGGCGATCGACCTGCTCCTGCTCCTGGTCCTGGTCCTGGGCGAAGGCGGTGCTGGCCTGGCCCACCAGAGGGGCCATCAGCGCCGCGATCGTGACGGTCACCATCAGGGCACGTTTCATTTCCTGGCATCCACGCACACCCGTGATGGGCGGCTTGTCTTCACGATCACGTCCGGCACCTGAACCGACACTGAACGGAAACTGACGGGAATCATGAAGTTTTGGTCATGAAAAAACCCCGCAGACCAGGAGGCCTGCGGGGCTGTCTTCAGGTCTTCTGTCAGGATCAATAGACCCCGGACAGGACACTCGCGATCAATCCGGTCGCCACTGCGATCAGGACGATGTCACTCCCGGCATGGACATAGCGGTGACCGTAGGGGGCCGGACGCAGGTTGTAGACATAGGGGTCGCGCACATAATAGCTGCGGTACGAACGCGGCAGATAGGCCCCTCGCTGCCAACGGTAGTTGTTGTAGCGCGGCTCGACCCGATAGTAGCCATAGCTTGGCGCATACCAGTAGCCATTGCGGGCACCGCGGTAATCGCGGAAGTCGGACCGCCCGCGGTACCAGTCGCGGTTGTCGCGCGCCCAGCGCTGGTCGCGGCGGAAGTCCTGGCGATCATCACGTCGATCGGCGCGGAAATCCCGGCGGTCGTCCCAACGCTCGGCGCGGAACTCGCGGCGGGTCACTTCCCCCTGACGAAAACCCCGACGGTCCTCGCGACGGTCCTGGCGAAACTCGCGGCGATCCTCGCGTCGCTCCTGCCGATACTCGCGGCGGTCACCGCGATCCTGGGCAGCGGCGACCATCGGGGTTGCAGTCGTCGCCAGCGCGACGGCGACCAGAGCGGCCTTGGTGAAACGGTTCATCATCTGCTCCTCGAAAGGGGTCGCCGACGAAATCGCCGGTCAGCCCGTTGAACATGATGTGAAAATGGGCCGTTCACCATGAACTCGTCCTGAACAGCACCGTCAGGTTCGTTCAGCAAACGGCTTGCGCAGCGGCCCTCCTGTAACCAGATCGGGAACCGAGGCTGACAGTCCATGTGACTGTCGCCTGCCCCTCTGGAGAACCCGCCATGACCCGTCCTATCCAGCTCTGGTACTGGCCTACGCCCAATGGCTGGAAGGTCTCGATCGCGCTCGAGGAGATGGGGCTTCCCTACGAGGTCCGGCCGGTGAACATCGGCATCGGCGAGCAGTTCGAGCCAGCCTTCCAGGCCATCAGTCCGAATGGCCGCATGCCCGCGATCGTCGACCCTGACGGTCCGCCCAATCCAGACAATCCAGACAATCCAGACTCGACATCCCTGGCCATCTTCGAGTCCGGGGCCATCCTGCAATATCTCGGCAACAAGACCGGACTGTTCTACCCGAGCGACATCCGCAAGCGTGCCGAGGTCGACCAATGGCTGTTCTGGCAGGTCGGCGGCCTCGGGCCGATGGCGGGGCAGACCCACCATTTCCGCCAGTATGCCCCGGCCCTGATCAAGGATCAGCGGCAACTGGCTTACGGGGTCCGCCGCTACACCGACGAGACGCACAGGCTCTACGGCGTCCTCGACCGTCGCCTGTCGGATCGCGACTATCTGGCGGGCGAATATTCCATCGCGGACATGGCCGCCTGGCCGTGGATCCTGCCTTCGCACCAGGGACAGGACATGAGCCAGTTCCCGCACCTGGCCGCATGGCTGGAACGGGTCGGGGCCCGGCCTGCAGTCAAGGCTGGCCGGGCTGTCGGTGACGCCATGCGCGCAAACCTGGCGTCCTCCGGCAAGGCGGCAGAGGAAGCGCGCAAGATCCTGTTCGGCCAGCGAGCCCGGTAAGCTCGCGTTTACAGTCATGAAGGCGGTGTGACCAAGACGTTTCCAAGGTCTCAACAGCGGACGGCGTGTTCATAAGCCCTTTACAAAAAACAACTTTCAGGCCCGGTCGCCGTTAACTCTAACTTCAAACCGGCGGTATTTGATGCGGTATCGAAGAGCGGGCCCAGAACGGGCAACGCACGGAGGATACGGTAATGATCGCGCAAGAAATGGCGCCTGAAATGTCTGAGGCTGCGCTGCCTCTTCCCACACCCGAAATGTCGGGGGACGACCTGTTCCGTCTGGGCATGATGTACTCGTCCGGATCGGGTGGTTGCCCGATGGACCGGGTCTCGGCCCACATGATCTTCAATCTGGCAGCGATGAAGGGCTCGATCGAAGCCCGGGTGTATCGCCGCGAGATGAGCGAGGAGATGGACCGGGACGAAATCTCCGAGGCCCAGCGCGCCGCCCGTCGCTGGATCGATGCCGGGGTCGTCTCGCTCGCAGCTTGACCCCTTGGCGGCCGCGCCTGACGTCAGAAATTGGCGAATCCGCTGCCGTTGGCCCCGTTGATCGAATAGCTGAATCCGATCGGCAGGGCTGCCTTGAACTGGGTAAAGAAGGCCGCCAGCTCGCCCAGGGTCGAGCGCGGTACGAAGACAATGTCCCCTCGCCGCAGGGCATCGGACTGTCCCCGGATTGCGCGGACGTCGATGACCTTGAGCATCCGGGTCCCGCCTGGCCCTCTGCGGATCAGTGCCGCGCTCTGGGGCTTTGCGGACGCCAACAGGCCCCCCGCCTGGATGACCGCCTGATAGGCGCTGATGTCGCTGGCCATGACATAGACGCCCGGCGTGCGAACCTCGCCATCAACCCAGATATTGATCGGTCCGGCCGTCTTGACGCTGACCTCGACGACCGGTCGTACCAGCTTTCCGACATAGGCATCCGACACCACCTGGCCGAGCTCGGTCAGCGTCCGGTCAGCGGCCATGACCTGTCCGATCAGGGGCAGGGCGATTCGCCCGTCCGGCCCGACACGGGTGGTTCGTGTCAGCTCGGCCGCAGTGGGGATGGCGACCTCGATCTCGTCGCCTGGATACAGCAGGTATTCGGGTTCAGCCTCGGTCCAGTCCGCAAAGCCGATATCGGTAAAGGCAACGTCGCCGACGATGGGCTCAGGCCTCGGGATCGCGCTGCAGCCGGCTAGCGCCGTCGCCCCGAACGTCAACAGCAGGTGGCGTCGATCCAGCATCATGTCTCGGCAGTCCGGGAAGGGGCGGTTTCCCACAGGGTGAGGGAACATGGGTAATCGTTGGTTAATGCCATCGGTCGAAAGGTAAGCTCGCTGCATTCAATGGATTCGCCTGCCCATGCGCTCGACGAGCTATGTCCCGGCCCGACCCCGTTACGGCCTGCTGGATATCGTCGGCCTGCTGTTCCGCGAGTTGCTTCTGATGATCGTGATCTTCCTGGTCGTGTTTGCGATCGGGGCGGCTGCCGTGCTGAGCCTGAAGAAGACCTACACCGCCCGGGCCAGTCTGAATGCGGGCATCGGGCAGGAATACGTCTATCAGCCTCGCGTCGGCATCCAGCAGGACCGCGGTTCCGCTCCGCCGACGCTGGGCGAGGTCGCGCAGTCCGAGGCTGCAATCCTGAACAGCCGTGAAGTCCGCCTGCGCGCTGTGCGTTCCCTCGGTGTCTCGGCCTTCGAACAGGGCCGGCCTGCCGTCGGGTCCATGGCCATCCGTGAAGGCAATGCGCTCAAGGCGATCGATGACGGTCTGGTCGTTGGCACGGCCCCCGCGCGAGGCGTCATCGATCTGTCCTACGAGAGCCACGACGCCGATCTGTCGGCCCGCGTGCTGAACGCCATCATCGACGCCTATCTGGCTCGCCGCCGCGAGGTCTTCCAGGATCTGTCCGCCCCGCTGATCCAGAGCCAGCGAGAGGCCTTCGAAGAAGAACTCACCGTCGCCGACGCCAACTACGAGCGCTTTCTTCGCACCAACGATATCGGCGATTTTGCCTCGGCCAAGACGGCCCTGACCACGACCTACCAGTCTGTGCTCGCCGATCGCCTGTCCACCGAGGCCCAGCTGAACCAGGCCAATCAGCGCGTCAGGACGCTTGAGGCCCAGCAGCGCTCGATTCCGTCGGAAATCGTCCTGCAGCAGGATCTGAACGTGTCGGCACAGGACCTGGCCCGTCAGGCCCGCACCGAGCGGGCCCAGCTCCTCGGACGCTACACCGCCGACTCCCAGCCTGTGCAGGACATCGACGCCCGCATCGCCGAACTGGAATCCTACGTCGCGACAGGCACCACCGTCGGGCCCAAGGAGGTCCGGACCGGACCGAATACGGTCTGGAACGAGATCGAGAATACCCGGATCAACGCAGCCGCCGAACGCGATGCCCTTGCGGCTCGCCTTGCGGCCCTGCAGCGCCAGCTCAGCGAGCTCCTGCAGCGCCAGACCCGGCTGTCCGGCATCGAAAGCCGCAATGCGACCCTTGTCAGCAATCGCGACGTCCTGACGGCCAATATCCGGGACTTCCAGCAGAGGGAAACCCAGACGCGCGCCGACAATGGCCTGGTGGCGGCGGGTGCGGACAATGTCCGTGTTATCGAACGTGCTGCGCCGCCGACACGCGGGGCCAGTCTGAAGGCTCCCCTGATGGCCCTTGCCTTCCTGTTCGCGGGGTTCACCGCCCTCTGCGTCGGCCTGCTCCGGATCTTCCTGCGTCGCGGCTTCGTGACGCCCACTTCAGCGGCCAGAACCCTGCAGATGCCCGTGCTTGCCGTTGCACCGATGAAGGCGGCCAAGGCCTGACCCTGTGATAGTGTTTGCGTATCTGAACCGGGCCTGACGATTCGTATGGTCGACCTAACGAGCGAGATGGCGGGCCTCTGGGCTGCGCTGGGACCGGCTCCTGCTCATCGTGGGCGGGTGATCCAGTTTGCCTCTGCCAATACCGGAGAAGGCGTCTCTACGGTCGCGCGTGAATTTGCCCGGCTCGCTGCAGTCCGCGCGCGAAAGGCTGTCTGGCTCATCGATGCCGATCTGGCCCAGCAGGGACAGCTGGATGCCGTGGCAGCGCGTCCGGATCGATTCGGCAGGGTCGGGGACGGTGCCCCCGCCGGTCATGGGGCGGGACAACAAGCCCGTCGCACCGGCCCGGCTCATGACGGCCCGGTCCTGCCTCGGCGGCCGGCTCTGGGTCACCCGTTTTCGCGCCGAAAGCCTGCGTTCGGGACAGCGCGCCGAGCCCGTCGACGATCCGCGCTACTGGGACGTCATGCGTCGCCACGCCGATACGATCATCATCGATTCGCCGGCTGCCGATCGCAATGACATGCCGATCGTCCTGGCCCCCTTCGTCGACGCCACCGTTCTGGTCATCGCCGCCGGGACGACCAGCGCGGATGGCCCGGTGGCCTTGCGGGACGAGATTGAATCGGTCGGCGGACGTATTGCCGGCGTGGTCATGAACCGCTCGACCTACAAGCCGCCCGGCTTCCTGAAGCGGATGATGGGCTAGACGACCTCGGCATAGAGCGCCGCCCGGTAAAGCCTCAGTGCAAACGACCGGGCAGGGACGGGCACCCACGATGATCGGGCCACCTGACGCATTGCGGGGCGCAGGACCGGCAGTCCGGGTACCTTTTTCAGCAGTCTGGCAGCCCGGAAGCTTGGGTAGCCGCTCACGATGTCGGGGTGGCGGGCGATCACGCGGGCAAAGTTGGCGGCGGACTGCTCATACTTCCTTGCCAGGGCATCGACCGTGTCCAGCCCCATGTGCGTCGCCGGATTGTCGATGTGCAGGATAGGATGCGTGCGGGAGACCCGCATGGCCCATTCCACATCCTCCCAGCCCCAGCCGGTGAATGCAGGATCGAACCCCTCGGAATCGAAGACATCGCGCCGCACCAGGAGGTTGGACGTATAGACGTATTTCTCGGGGGCTTGGGAGCGCACGTCCGCCGAGACACATTCCGATCGGGCGGCCATGGACCGGTGCACAGCGAAACAGGCATCCGCGGGAGCCTGTAGAAGGGAAAAGCCGCCAAACACGATCGCCGGGTGCTGGTCGTTCGCTATGGCGACCCAGTTTATGAGGAACTGGTCAGTGTCAGGACGCATGTCGCTGTCCAGAAACAGCAGGTACTGGCCTCGGGCGGCTTCGGACAGTCGATTGCGGCCCTTGGACCGGCCCTCGTTTTTTCCAAGCGTCATGAGTTGCACAGGCAGTCTGAAGCCCGCGATGGCGGCTTTCAGGGCCGATGTGAGAACTGCATCCCCGGTCCCGTCGTCAAGGATGACAATCTCGACGGTGCCATCCAGCGCCGAGGCCTCGCGATCCAGCAGGACCAGCAGTTCGCTCGGGTCGTCGCGCAGGAAGGGGATCAGGACAGACAGCTTCGGTTCGGCTTTGGCCCAGGTGGGGCTCCGGGTGATATCGCTCATGACGCGGCCCTGCGTTGCAGTCGCTCACCGATCAACCGCTTTGCCAGATCGCGCACGCCTGCCGCATTCAGCAGGATGACGGTCAAACTGTAGACAAGGCCGCCGACGCCGGCGTGCAGGAGGAGTTCGGCTCCCCCACCGGGCGAAGGCAGCGCCAGCACGGCCAGTGTCATCACACCGCACGCCAGCCCACAGCGTCCGATCGCGGTCCAGGGCACAGGCATGGCCAGAGGCCCGCGGCCAAGGATGATTGAAGCAACAAGCCCGATCGAGAAACTGGCGGCCGTCGCCCAGGCCGCACCCAGGACACCGAACCGCGGGATCAGGATCAGGTTCAGGATCACATTGGCAATGGCGGGCACGCCGACTGTCACAAGCAGCAGACCCGTCCGATGGCTGAGCACGAAAGCCTGTCCGAAATAATAGCTGCAGAGACCGGAAAGCAGTGCCGACAGGGCGATCCATGGCGTCACCTGGCTGACGGCACCTCGCAAGTCTTCGCCAATAAGCACTTCGGACAAGGGGGTCGCTACCAGCGCGACACCGACGGCTGCCGGCAGCCCGATCAGGATGAATATGGCCCCCTGTTCCCGTGCCGCGATGCGGAGGCGTTCGGCTCCGCCGCGCTCAAGTGCCATGATCAGGGCCGGCGTTCCTGCCGCGCCCAGCCATATGAACAGGACATCCAGTGTGCGGTTCGCGATGCTGTAGCCCGCGTGATAGGCGCCGACAGCCGCTTCATCGAGAAAGGCAGCCAGCAGAAACCGGTCGGTCGATGCCAGCACAAGGGACAGGATCAATCCCGCCGCTATCGGATATCCGAAGCGGGCATAGCGCAGAAGTCTCGCCGGCTCCCAGGTCCCCCTGTTCCCAAGCCGCACCTCACCGGGCAGGACGAAGGGCAGGGCGAGAAGCGGAGCGATCAGCAGACCCGCGAGGGGTGCAGCAGCGCCTGCCCCGGCGAGCGCGAGGGCGACGCCCGCGACCAGACCTCCGACGGAAATGAACATGTCGAGCCGTGCCGCACTGGTCACCTCGCCCGCCGCCCGTCGCCGCTCCTGTCCCAGCTTGGTCAGACAGCGGATCGGGATACCCGCCAGTCCGACTGCAACGGCCGTCTTCAGCGTGATATCCATGGGCCAGAACCAGATCACGAGCCCTGCCAGCGGAACGAACACGGCCGTCAGGACGAATGCCGCGCGATAAAGGCTGACGAAATGGGACGCCATGCCCTCGGGTGTTGTCTCTGTCGCCCAGAAGCGAGCCATGGCGGCTTCCAGCCAGGTGAAGACCACGACATGGGTCAGGCTGAAGATCGAAAAGGCGAGGGCATAGCGGCCGAAATCCTCGGCGCTCAGCAATCGTGTGAACACGATGATGGCAAGGAACCCGACCACGCCCTGAATGATCTGGGCCGGCAGATAGCCCCACACGCCGCGCCAGAACATCAGCGGCCCCCGATCAGCGTATGGCTGAGCGGTCGCCCAGCAGTACGGGCACCGTCACGGCCATGATCCACAGATCCATCCACAGGGACTGACGTTCGATATAGTCGATGTCCAGTTGAACCCGGCGGCGCACATCCGCTGCGGTGTGGAGCGGTCCCCGAGACCCCTTGATGGCAGCCCAGCCCGTCATTCCGGGCTTGATACGGTGTCGATGGGCGTATTCGGCGACCAGGCGGGCGGATTCTATCTGGCCCGTCTTCATGCCGATGGCGTGGGGTCTCGGGCCCACCAGGCTCATCTCGCCCTTCAGGACGTTGAGGATCTGGGGCAGTTCGTCCAGGCTGGTGCTGCGAATGAAGCGGCCGACGCGCGTGATCCGGTCATCGTCGGCCGTGACCTGGCGACTGGCCGTGGCGTCCGCTGCCTCATGGCGCATCGAACGGAACTTCCAGACGACGATTTCTTCCTGATTGAACCCGTGACGGCGCTGCCGGAACAGGATCGGGCCGGGGCTGTCGAGGCGAATGGCCAGTGCGACCATAGCGATCACGGGGGAGAGGATGACGAGAGCGACGGACCCGATGACCAGATCCTGCTGCCGCTTGTTGAAGGCCCGACGATCGGCATCGATCGGTCCGTCCAGCGAGGCGAGCGGTGCCGCTGCAAGTTTTTCAAGCGCCGCGTTGCGTTCATCCTCGCTGTGCGGATCGACCAGGAGGGTGACCTCGTTGGGCAAGGCCTGCAGGCGCGCAGTCAATTCTCGAACCCGGGCCTGCGCCTTCGGGTCGATCGCGACCACGATCCGGTCTACATAAGGCGTCATGCGGTGGGTCAGCAGCGAATCGGCGCCGCCGAGCACTGGAACGCCAGCGACACTGTCCGGTGATCTCGCCAGACGGTCGTCAAAAACGCCGAGGATGTTGAGGTCGCGGCGCTTCAGGGCCTCGCGGATCAGGCGTTCGGCATGTCGGGTCGCGCCGACGATGACCACGTTCGGGGTCAGGGCTCCGCTGCGCCGCCATCTCTGGACCCATTCACTCCAGCCCAGATGCAGGCCGTAAAGGGTGATCATGACCAGTCCGCCCCAGATCAAGAGAGCGGTCGATTCAGCCTCGGGCCCGTTCACGAGCCATCCGAGGAAAAGCGCAGCGACCGTCGAGACGGTAACGATCACGGCAATCGCCGCCAGGTGAAGGGAGGTTCTCTGGCCCCGGATGAACCGGTAAAGTCCCAACGAACGGATCAGGCCAAGGACGGTTACAGCGCCGGCGGCAAACGGAAGGACCCGTGAAAGCTCCGAGTCCAGCAAGGAAGGGGGCGAATTGGCCCAGGCGACAAGCAGCGTGATTGCCAGGACCGCGACAACGTCGACGGCGCGGAAATAATGGACGGCCAGACGGGACGTGTAACGCTGGCGCGCGTTTCGCCAGACTTCCGGACGGAAAGGCCCGCGGCGGGCCGCGCCGCCAATGTCCACGACAGTCCCGCCGGCAGCTTCGCTTGCATCGCTATGCGCGGCGCAGTCGGAAGGCCCTTCAGCGGGCAGGGGTTTTCGGGCTAGGGCCATGTCATGCATCCTGCCCCAGCCCCTGTGCATGTGGCGTTAACGCCAGTCTTTCAGCGTCCATCCACCATGTCACGACTTGACGATTGCGCCGTGCGGCGGGCTCGGCTATCGAGCCGATCTGCTGGAGACGTGGCCGAGTGGCTGAAGGCAACGGTTTGCTAAATCGTCGTACCCTGTAAGGGGTACCGAGGGTTCGAATCCCTCCGTCTCCGCCAGCAGCCTTTCCAACGTGTTGAAATGTGTTGATTATTTTCAAGCGCTGAGGCGCTGCCCCAACTCGCGCCCCTACAATCCGTCGTGCATGACCTTTTGTGGCCTAGGGCTGGCAGAAACTTCGCACTTCACGAGCTAACGCCAAGTCCCGCCCTTCCAGGGCCAGTTTCACTGCCCCTTGGCAGTCACCTGCCGCGAGAACATCCAGTGTGCGCGAGCGAAGCTCTTTTGCGGCGGCTTCAGCCGCTATCGCGGCCACCGCTTCGTCATGCGACCTCCGGGAGCAGCCAGCGAGGATAAACAGGCGCGAGGCGCATTCCGGGTAGTAGCCTAGGCGGTCACGGCGCTCCTCGCTCGCAGCGGCTGCGCGTTCAGCACTGTATCGCGCCTCCGCAGCTCCGTCCCTCGCCGCATTGAAGGTCGACCATGGGTTTGGCGGCGAAGCGGGCGTGTTGCACGTCGTCGTTCCCCCAAACGTGTTGCACGTCGTTGTGGTCTGGATAGCGAGAGCCATCATGATTGCAGAAAGCATGACAAGGTTTCCTGAGGGTAGAGAACGAGAGTCCAGACAACCATCAGCATAGCGGCGGAGTCTAGGTGGTTGGCAAGCCGCCACGTCCGTTTGTGATGTTTACATTTGTTGACGTGAGACTTGTTGCACCCCCTAGACCCGTATGCTCACGCGCGTGTCCGCCAGCAGCCCCAGATATCCTTGCTCAGACTGCCGGGTCGAACAGGTCCATCTGGGGTCTCATGTCTCGGGGAACCCGAAACCGGGTGACATCGAGGTCGTGGCGCTTTGCGTCGAGGCCATAGCGTTTCACGGCAGCCTTGAACCGCGTGGCGATCAGCTCGGCCACCGGGCCCGTGCCCTTCATGCGCTGGGACCAGTCGGCGTCGTAGTCCTTGCCACCACGCGTCTGTCGCACCAGAGACATGACGCGGGCCGCCCGGTCGGGCCGTGCGTCGGCCAGCCACTCCTGAAACAGGTCCTTGATCTCGAGCGGCAGGCGCAGGGTGACATACATGGCGGTCGTCGCTCCAGCTTTTGCCGCAGCCTCAAGGACCGCCTCCATCTCGTGATCGTTCAGCCCGGGGATTACGGGTGCAAATCCGACGCCGACAGGAATGCCGGCATCGGCGAGCGCGCGGATGGCATCGAGACGGCGCCGGGGCGTGGCCGCGCGAGGCTCCATGGCACGGGCCAAATCCCGGTCGAGGGTGGTGATGGACACAAAGGCCGTCGCCAGTTTCTCGCGTCCCATGGGGCCGAGAATATCGAGGTCGCGCGTGATCAGATGCGACTTGGTGATGATGCTGAACGGCTGGTTGAAGCGTTGCAGAACTTCCAGAAGCCCACGAGTGATCTTCTGCTCGCGCTCGACCGGCTGATACGGGTCTGTATTGCCGCCTATGTGGATGCGTTTGCAGACGTATTTCGGCCGCGCGAGTTCCTGTTCCAGGAGACGTGCGCCGTCTGGCTTGAAGAAGAGCCGGCTCTCGAAATCCAGGCCCGGGGATAGGCCCATCCAGGCATGGGATGGACGGGCGTAGCAGTAGATGCAGCCATGTTCGCAGCCTTTGTAGGGGTTGATCGACCGGTCGAAACCGATGTCGGGACTGGTGTTGCGGGTGATGATCGTCCGGGCGTGTTCGGGGGTGAGGGTGGTCCGGAGGGCAGGGAGTGTCGTGTCGTCCGATGTCCAGCCGTCGTCGATGGCCTCGAGGACGACGGGTTCGAAGCGGCCACTGGCATTCGTTGGGGCACCTCGACCCTTGCGTGGCGCAACCGGTGCAGCAACTGGAGACATGGTGACAGGCTAGCGCCCGGTTAGAACAAATCAAGAACATTCTCGGCTGGACTGAAATCGACTGGCGGTCATCCGTGGGCGTTTGATCCGGGGTCCCGCCCTGCGATAGGGAGGACCGGACGCAGGAGCGACGGTGACCCGAGCAGCAGACCACATCAGATCAGCCGGCAGGCTGGCGAATCCGTTCCGGGGGATCGCAACGGGTCCTGATCCCCATGAATAACGACGGCTGGATCGGGACCGGCAAGGTCCGGGCGCGCGAAATCGACGATCGTGTCGAGATCACGATCGAAGGGCTGACGACACAGGCCAAGTATTACAAGCCTCTGGCCTATGAGTTCTTTCGCAAGGAGTGGCGTGGATCACGCCCTGCCTTTGGCGACTATGTCGTGGAAATCCGCATGGAGCATGTGGGGGACCCGCCCTTGCTGGACCTCGACAATCTGGCCAAGGCACTGCTGGATGCGATCAAGGGCTATCTCTTTCATGACGACGCCCAGGTCGCCCGACTGCTGGTCGAGCGGAACGAGGGCGAGCGCGAGCGGATCACGATCCGGGTTTTTCCCCGGCACCCCGACGCGTGAAGCGCAGCGTCGGGAGCAGCAGCTGCATGTTGGCCCCGATCCGGATCTGGGGTTCGGAGGCCGGTGAAAGGCCTTCCTCGGCCTCTCGGCGGCCAACGCAGGCCTTTGTCATCTGGGCCAGGACAATGAAGTCGCGCGCATCCGGCAGGCTCTCGATCACACAGCCATCGAAATAGGGATAGCGCGCGCCTTCTCCACAGCCAAAGGAGTTCCGGTCGCGCCGGGCCGCAGTCATGATCATGCGGTCGGGACCGGCCAGTCCATCGAGGAAGATGCCGGAATAGCAGGCGGACACGATCACGATCGTCGGTCGGGACGGACACAGGCCTCGAACCAGTGTGGCCATCGCGGTCGGGGAGAGTTCGGCATCAGGGCCGAAAACAAGAGCCTCAGGCGATCCGTGGGAGGTGAAGTACAGTAGGCACCCCCGTGTACTGGCCTGAGCGAGGTCTGCGACATCCGCAAGGGCTTTACGTGCGCTGACGGGGTCAGGAACGTCAGGACGCAGGGTCGCGTCATAGAAGGCTGCCCGGTCGAAACCGGCGTCCACAAAACCGGCGGTCAGGTCGCGCCGGGCATTGTCGAAGGCCTGGATCGGTTCCCCGCCACTGGTCCGCCAGTCGGCCGCGATCACGGCAGCGGTCCAGCCGCTGAAGCGGCTGGTCGCCGCAACGTCCGGCAGGTTCTGGGCCTCGGCACAGGATGCGGCAGCGGCGAGAACCAGTCCGACCAGACCCGTCCAGACCGCTCGCAGCATGGGCTGTGTCCTATTTCTTGCGGAACTGATCCAGCGAGACGACCTTGGGGCCGTCGTCGTTACCATCGGACGGCGGGGTCTTCGTCTTGCTGGCAGGCGCAGGCGTGATATCTGTGACAGGCTCTGTCACAACTTCCGGAGCCTCGAATTGAAGCAGGAATTGCACGCTCGGGTCATAGAAGCGCGTCACGGCCGTATAGGGTACGGTCAGGACCTTCGGCATGCCGCCAAACTTCAGCATGACCGAGAACAGGTCGGCTTCGACGCTAAGGTCCCAGTACTGGTGCTGCAGGACGACCGTCATTTCGTCCGGATATTTGGCAATCACGTCCGGTGGGACGCTGACGCCGCGCCCGCGGGTCTTGAAGGTGATGTAGAAATGATGGTTGCCGGGGATGCCACCCGGGCCGGCGGCGCGCTCGAGCGCAGCCCGGATCACGCCGCGCAGGGCGTCCTGGGCCAGCACTTCATAGTGCATCTCGTCGACCGGGGGGGTGTCTTCCGCCATCTTTACCTCAATCGTCCAGGCGCGACTGATAGCGGCGCACGGGCACGGACGAAAGAGCGATGTGCGGGAAAGTGGAGGGCTTCTGTTGCCAGGCGCCCTCCGGGCCCCGCCTGAGGATCTGAACCCCCAGGACTTAAGTCACGAAATCAACCGAACCGCATTACGCGGCGAGGCGGACTTCTCCAGCGAAGTTATCGTTCGCAGTTAGAAAATGGCCCGATACGGTGGGCCAGGACGAGCGAAAGCAGTCTTCTTTACACGTCCGTCGATGCTAGTCGGCCCCGCATCTCCCGCGATACCGGGAGCGATTGGTGGAGCCGCCGGGAATCGCACCCGGGTCCGGTCCGCTTATTACAAGCGCGTTTATCGCCATATCCGGAGCAAGCCCCGGCAAGACCAATATAGGCGCGATGGGCCTTGCTTCCAAGTTACGAAGTGACGTTTGCTGCAATGCGGCAGGGGACGGGGCAAATGAGCGACGACGGCAGGCTTCAGATAGCAGCAGGTTTCGCAACGGCGCGAGGCCCGCGCGCCGACAACCAGGATTTCGGGGCCGTCCATCTCGGCACCCCCAGCGAGCAGCGCATCCACGGCATCGTGGCCGTCGTGGCCGACGGAGTCAGTGGGTCAAAGGGCGGGCGGATTGCCTCCGAACTCGCCGCCCGCAGCTTCATCGATGGCTATCTGTCGAAAAGTCCGCTGGGCGGGATCGCCGCCGCGGGCGTCTCGTCCCTGATGGGATTCAATCGCTGGCTCCACGCCCGGGGCAAGGCAGATCCGGCAATGACAGGAGCAGCGACGACCTTCACGGCCCTCGTGCTGAGGGGCCGTGAGGCCGTGGCACTCCATGTCGGGGACAGTCGTGCATGGCATTTCCGCGACGGTGTCCTGACCCGCCTGACCGAGGATCACACGCTCAGCCAGCCCGGCCTCAGCCACGTTCTGTACCGCGCAGTGGGGATCGAGCCGGATGTCAGGCTGGATGTCCGGACCATGCCTCTTCGTGACCACGACCGGTTGCTGCTGACCACCGATGGGGTGCACGGGGTGGTGCCCGAAGACGAACTCGCGCGCCTGCTGGCCCGTCGCGCCTCGTCCGACACCGATGCCCAGGCCATTGTCGATCAGGCAGGGATCAATGGGGCGACCGACAATGCCACGGCTGTCGTGATCGACGTGGTCCGCATTGGGGCTGTGGATCGAGACGCCATCGGGGCCGAGGCGGAGGGATTGCCGATCCTTCCGCCACCCGAGGTCGGGGACAATATCGATGGCTATTCTCTGGAACGGTTGTTGTCGGACGGGCGCTACACTCGTCTGTTCCGGGCCCGGGACGGGGAGGCTGCCCAGCCTTTCGTGCTGAAATTCCCCAAGCCTGCGCTTCTGTCCGAACACGGGGCCCGGGCGGCGTTCCTGCGGGAAAGCTTCATCGGCCGTCGGATCGACAGTCCCTGGGTCGGCAAGACGCTCGAGATCGAGCCGGGGCGTCAAAGCCGCCTCTATATCGCCCAGCCGCTCTATGTCGGGGAGACCCTGCATGCCCGACTGGCCCGGGAGCCCTTCGACATTGCGCCGGGGGTCGATGTGGCCATCCGCCTGTGTCGCGCGGTCGTCGCCCTGCATCGCCAGGGGATCGCTCACCGCGACATCAAGCCGGACAATGTCATTCTGGAAAAGAACGGCGGGCTGAAGCTGATCGATCTGGGCGTCGCCCGCCTGCCGCGAATCGAGGATTTCGCCGCGCTCGAGGCTCCGGGCACCTTCGGCTACAAGGCTCCGGAGATGTTCGACGGTCATGCGGGCGATGCCCTGACTGACCAGTATGCACTCGGCGTGACCCTGTATCGCATCTTTACCGGTCACTATCCCTGCGGCCAGGAGGAGACCTTCAACCGCGCACGGTTCGAAAAGCCGGTCCGGCCCACCATCCACCGCCCGGACATGCCCGCCTGGCTGGAGGCTGCCCTGCTGCGGACGCTGGCCTATGACCCGTCCGACCGTTTTGCTGATGTCGAGGAGCTGATTCACGTGCTGGAAAGTGGCCATGCGGTGGCCAGGCCCATGCCGAGCGAACTGTCGCTGATCGACCGCGACCCGGTGCGGTTCTGGCAGGGCGTGTGCGTCGCCCTGTTGATTGCCCTGCTGGTTTCACTGGCCACGCGAGGCGTGGGCTAGGCCCCGACAGCGAACCGAACTCCGGCCTGCGCATTCAGGGGGGCGAAGGAGACCATCATGGCTGCACGACCCACCTGGCAAGGACATCTCAAGCTGTCGCTGGTGACCTGTCCCGTGGCGCTGTTCACGGCCACGACCAGCACCAATGACGTCCGGTTCCACCTTATCAATCCCGAGACCAACAACCGCATCCGGATGGTGCCGACCGATCCGGATACCGGACCTGTCGAGCGCAGCGACCTGGTCCGTGGCTATGAAGTATCGAAGGACGAATATGTCCTGTTTGATGACGCCGACTTCGACAGGGTCAAGTTGGAGAGCACCAAGACCATATCCATCGACAAATTCGTCGACGAGACCGAGATCGACCGCCTGTTCTGGGACGATCCATTCTTTGTCGTGCCGGAAAAGGGTGCGGGCGTTGAAGCCTTTGCCGTCATCCGCGATGCCATGAAGCAACAGGGCAAGGTGGCTCTTGGCTGTCTGGTTCTCCGCGGGAAGGAGCGTCAGCTCGCTCTTGAGGTCCGAGGCAAGGGGCTGGTCGCCTATACGCTGCGGGCTCATGACGAGGTCCGCGACGCTGAAGACTATTTCGGAGACATCCCGACGGTGAAGGCCGACCCCGACATGGTCGAAATCGCCTCCCGTATCATCGGCCAGAAGGAGGCGGACTTCGACGCATCGGACTTCAAGGACCGCTACGACGATGCACTCCGCGAAATGATCAAGTCCAGGACAAAGGGCGGCAAGGGGACGGTCGACGTGGCCGAGCCGGACGACACCAATGTCATCGACCTGATGGCCGCTCTGAAAAAGAGCCTGCAGGGGTCTGCAGGCGGGGCCACACCGGCCTCGGCCAAAAAGGCACCCGCCAAGTCGGCAGCAACGAAGAAGGCACCGCCCAGGAAGAAGGCTGCCGCCTAGAGCCCCATGGTCTTCAAGGCGGGCTTCACACTCACGGCCGAGCTTCTGAAGTCCGCCCAGGGATCGGGCTTCTTCAGCAGGGCCGGATAGGTCCACAGGCTGAAAGCCGACGGATCGAGCCCGGTCTTCACCTGCGCCCATGACAGGGGGAGGGCGATCCCGGCTCCGGGGCGAGCACGCGGCGACCAGGGTGCCACGGCTGTCGCCATCCGCCCGTTCCGCAGATAGTCCAGGAAGATCTTTCCGCCCCGCGCCTTCTTTGCGAGCGTCGTGGTGAACCGATCGGGCGCGTCGGCGCGGACAGCTTCGGACACCGCCTTGGCGAATGCCTTGTTCTGGTCCCAGCCTATGTTGCTTCGGGCATCGGCCTTGATGGGCACGACGACGTGCAGGCCCTTACCGCCGGTCGTCTTCACGAAGGGCGTCAGGCCAAGAGTCTCGAGGCTGGCCTTCATCACCTTGGCGGCCGCGATCACATCGTTGAAGTCCAGGCCTTCATCGGGGTCGAGGTCGAAGGTGATCTGGTCAGGAACTTCCGGAAGCCCGGGCGCACAGCCCCAGGGATGAAGCTCCAGCCCGCCTGATTGTCCGATGGCCACCAGCCCGCCGACATCGACGGCGGCGACATAGGGTGTGCGGGCCTGAATTTCGATCAGCTTCAGACGGGGGTTGGAGCCTGCCATGGCGTGGCGCTGGAAAAAGGTCTCTCCCGAAATCCCGTCCGGGGCGCGAATTATGGACGTCGGACGGTCGGCCACGTGCGGAAGGATACGTTCGGCGGCTGCCTCGTAAAAGCGGGCGAGGTCGGCCTTGGTGATCGCCGGTCGGTCTCCCAGCGCGGGCCACAGGACCTTTCCCGGGCTGGAGATCGTGACCCCTGCCACCATCACCTTGCCGGGCCGGGAGGCGGTCCGGACCGTAGTCGTGCCCATTCTTTCTGGAGAGGGTTTCGCGGGAGGCTGCGGGACCTCCGTGACTTCGGCCGCAGGCTTGTCCTCACGCAGGCCCTTGAACGCTGCCTGCCTCAGTGAGCCGGATTCCGTATAGCCACCGTGCTCGACCTCCGCGACGAGGACGGGCTCCAGCCAGTGGACGTCCTTGCCGGGCCTGGGTGCACCCGGCACGGAGAACGGACTGGCGTCCGACGCCGCTGCCTTGAGGGCCGGAAGCAGCGCCCTGGTGACGGCTTCGCCATAGCCGGTCCCGACACGGCCCAGATAGCGCAGGCCATTTGCCTTGCCGTCGGGGTTCCGGATGCCGACCAGCAGGGACCGGAACCGCGTCCCGCCCTCCGATGACCAGCCGCCGATGACCACCTCGTCCCGACCGCGGCATTTTGATTTGACCCATGATGACGAGCGTCCAGCGTGATACGGCGCATCCAGTTTCTTGGATATGACGCCTTCCAGGTCCATGCGGCAGGCGCTCTCCAGCACGGCCTGCCCCGTCGTGCCGAAATGTTCGACAAACCGAAGTCTCCCGCCCGCCTTCCCCACCTTGTCGACCCAGGCCTGCAGCCGTGCCTTGCGATGTGAGAGGGGGAGGGCGCGAAGGTCCTCACCACCCTCGAACAGCATGTCGAAGGCGAAATAGATAAGCCCGCTCGTCTTGCCGTCCGAGATCGCTGCCTGCAGCGCGGAGAAATCCGGCATGTGGTCGTCATCGAGGGCACACAGCTCGCCGTCGATGACCGCGTCCGGCCACGTAGCGGCCTCTGCAGCCAGTTCCGGAAACCGCTCGCTCCAGTCCAGCCCCTTGCGCGTCCGCAAGGTCGCCCTGCCACCGCCGATACCGACCTGAATCCGGTACCCGTCGAATTTGATCTCGTGGACCCAGCCGCTCGCTCCGGGCGGATGGTCCACGACCTTGCACAGCTGGATCGGCAAAAAGGCCGGGGGGCTTGCAGCCCTGTCCTTCGATGTCGTGTTCGGCCTTGTCCGGGGAGTGGATTTTTTCGTCGACGGTTTCGAGGGGGCGTTCGGTGGACACTTTGCCGTGATCTCGGCCATTGAGCGTCCAGTCGCGATGGAAGCGTCGATTTCAGCCAGGGCGTCACCTTCGCCGGGCACGGCATGGTCGTCCTTTTCCTTGATCAGCAGCCAGTTGTTTCGTTTGGATGGTTTGCCGCGATCCGACTTCAGGCGGACCAGCGCCCAGCCACCCTTCAGCCGCTCGCCGTCAAGCGTCATCTTGACGGAGCCTCTGGCGAAATCGGCCTCCAGTGTCTCGGGATGCTGGGGTGTCCACGTGCCCGTGTCCCACAGCTGGACTGTCCCTGCGCCGTAGCTGCCCTTGGGAATCGTCCCCTCGAATGTCCCGTAGTCGACAGGATGGTCCTCGACCTCGACCGCCAGCCGCTTGACCGCAGGGTCCCGAGACGGGGCCTTCGTCACAGCCCAGGACTTCAGCACACCGTCGGACTCGATCCGGAAATCATAGTGCAGTCGCGTCGCCGCATGCCGCTGGACCAGATAGCGCAGCGGCTGCCCGGGTGTGTGGGGACCCTTCTCGCCGTCGGGCTCCGTCGTTTCGTCGAACCGCCGCTTGGATGTGTAGGTCGTCAGTTCGCCGCGCATGTCGCCCTCGCTCAGAGACCGGGACAACGCGCGATGTCGCGTTCAGATCAATCGCGCGGCAAACCTGAACTGCGCTTCCGGGGCATCAGCCCAGCCGGTCGCCGAGTTCGAAGCGCCAGGCTTCTTCCGCTGCCCGCATCGGGGCGCGGGCCTTGGCGAGGGTTTCTGCATATTCGGCAGCGGGGTCGCTATCGGCTACGACACCGGCCCCGGCCTGGACGAAGACCTGGCCGGCTGTGAACAGGGCAGTGCGCAGGACGATGCAGATGTCGGCCTCGCCCCCGGCGGAGATATAGCCAACGCCACCGCCATAGCCGACGCCACGTTTCGTCGTTTCAAGTTCGTCGATAATGCCCATTGCGCGGACCTTGGGGGCCCCGGACAGGGTGCCGGCGGGCAGGGCAGCCAGAAGGGTGTCGACGGCGTCCAGCTTCGGATCGGCCCGGCCCTCGACGTTCGAGACGATGTGCATGACCTGGCTGTAGCGTTCGACCTTGAAGCTCTCGGTTACCTTGACGGAGCCGGGCAGGCTGACGCGGCCCACGTCATTGCGACCCAGGTCGAGCAGCATCAGGTGCTCGGCACGTTCCTTGGGATCGGCGAGCAGTTCGGCCTCAAGCGCATGATCGGCCTCGGGCGTATCGCCGCGGGCACGGGTGCCGGCCAGCGGGCGGATGGTTACGCCGCCATCCTTGAGCCGCACGAGGATTTCCGGGCTCGATCCGGCGAGCTGGAAGTCGCCGAAGTTCAGGAAGAAGAGATAGGGTGAGGGGTTCTGGCGTCGAAGCGAGCGATAGAAGGCAAACGGGTCGCCGCCCCATGGCGCGCTGAACCGGTGGCTGAGCACGACCTGGAAGATGTCTCCGGCGGCGATATAGTCCTGCGCCCTTGCGACCATGGCATCGAAGGCCGCGCCGTCGACCGGCGATGCGAAGTCCGGAGCGGCTTCGGGTCTGGCCTGGGCCCGCGCGTCGAGCGGACGGGCCAGTCGCGCCTCGAACAGGTCCAGACGGGCGTGGGCGGCTTGCCAGGCGTCCGCAGCGTCCAGTCCGGCATCGGGATAGGCGGTGGAGACCATCACGATCTCGTGTCGGACTGAATCGAACACGGCCACGACCGACGGGCGGGTCAGAACGGCGTCGGGCAGGTCAAGCGGATCGGGGTTCGGTTCGCCCAGCGGTTCAAGCAGGCGCACCATGTCATAGCCGAACACGCCGAACAGCCCGGCAACCATGGGCGGCAGGTCGTCAGGGATATCGAACCGGGTTGCCGCGATAAGGGCCCGCAGCGACGCTAGGGCTGGCAAGGTTTCCGGGGTGAACCGGGCCTCGGCAATCGCACCGCCGCGCGCCAGTTCGGCCTGACCACCACGACAACGCCAGACGACGTCGGGGTCCAGCGCAATGATGGAATAGCGGCCGTTCAGGGCCCCGCCCTCGACCGACTCCAGCAGAAAGGCATGGGGCCGACCATGGCCGACCTTCAGATAGGCCGAAACCGGGGTCTCGAGGTCATCGATGACCCGGCGCACCACCACCTGCGGCCGCCCGGCCGCCAGTCCAGAGGCGAACGCCTCGAATGCCGGCGACGGGCTGTCGTTCGCCATCAGGCGGCTGGCGCGGGCGTCGCAGGCGTTGCTGCGGCGTCACCCTCTGGAAGGGGCGGCAGGCCGAGCGCCTCCCGTGCGAGTGCCGGATCGTTCTTGGCCTTGGCCCGTACGCCAGCAGCCTTGATCGAAGCCATGACGGCTTCGGTGACCCAATCCTGCGCCATGCGTCCCCGAACCTGTTCGGCGATGGGAGCGGCTTCGGCCGGGGCCGCGGGGCGAACGGCATCCACACGACCGATCACAAAGGTCGCATTGGGTCCGGGGGCGCTGAACACCTGTCCCTTGCCCTGGCCAAACAGACCCTGAAGGACCCCCTGACCCAGTTCCTGCTGAGCCTGCGGGTTCTGGACGATGCTGGCCCGGTTGGTAAGAGTTGCGCCAGCGGTCGCAGCGACGGCAGCGATATCCTGTCCTGCGCGGACCTGCCCGGCCAGTTGTTCGGCCTTTGCCGCCAGCAGACGCGCATTCTCGCGGTTGGTCCATTCCTGCGCAAGCGGCGCGCGGACTTCAGCCAGCGCTGGCAAGGCGGCGGGTGTCACTTCGTCCAGACGGAGGGCGAAATACTGGCCCTGTCCGGCATCGATGACGTCGCTTTCGGCACCCTTGGTCAGGGCATAGGTCTGTTCGAGGATCTGCGGCGGAGCATTCATGGGCTGTCCGTCAGGCAGGCGGCCTTCCTTGGTGACCGGCGGCAGTTGCACGATCCGGGCACCGACCTGCTGAGCCGCTGCAGCAAGGGTCTTGCCCTCGCCGCGGGCCTTTTCATAGGCCTCGACACGGCTGAAGACGGCTGCCTTGGCATTCTGATCGCGAAGTTCCTGAACAATGGCTTCGCGTGCGCTCTCCAGGGAAGCCGGCTGGGCAGGCGTGATGCCCGTCATCTGGGCCACTGTGAAGCCGACGCGGGCCTGGATCGGATCAGAGACGGCTCCGGCTGCCAGGGCAAAAACGGCGGCTCCGACGGCGGGGTCGGCCACTGCGCTTTGCGGCACATCAGTCTGTGTTGCCGGCTGTACATCGGCAGCCGCGCCGGCCTCGGCCGGGGTTTGCCCGGCACGAAGTGCGGCAGTGATCCTCTGGGCCGCTTCCCTCGTTGGTGCGCTCAGGGTGATGAAAGACCGGGTCTCCGGCTTCGAAAGCGAGGCTTTCAGAAAGTCGAACCGCTTCAGGATATCCGCTTCAGGGATGGCCGGAGGCGTCGCGCTGGGTGCGTCGTTGAACAACACGACCGAAGCGATGCGGAATTCGGGGCGACGCAGTTGCTCCGCGTTTTCGTTCAGGAAAGCCGTGAGCTGGGCATCCGTGGGCGTACCGGCGGTGCCGGCCATGGCCTGGGTCACCGTGAACCAGCGTCCGTCACGATTTTCCAGCGCCTGGCCAGCCAGCAGCGCCCCGTAGATGCGCGGCATCCGGGTCCCGGCGAAGACTGCGGACCCGTAATGGGTCTGGATATACTGGTCGCGGAAATCCCGTTCGAGCCGCTCAGGGGTCATCTTCTGCGCGGCGAGCGCCTGTTCATACTGTTCCTGGTTGAACTGCCCGGTCACCTGATTGAAGAAGGCCGGGATTCCACGGATCTGCTTGACCACCAGTTCCTGGCCAGGACGGATCCCGGCTTTCCAGGCCCATTCCATGAAGCCCATGCGCTCGGTCTGTTCTTCGAGGAAACGGACATGGATGTTCTCGGCGACCATGTCTTCGATGGTCACAGGTCGGCCGGCCTGTTGCTGGACGTTCTCACGCACGCTCTCGAAATCGCTCCTGAACTCGGCGCGGGAGACGCTTCGTTCCCCGGCGCTGATCACATTCTGGCTGCCGAGGCCCGAGAACACGTCCATCTGGGCACCGGTCACCAGCAGGCTGAGGCCCAGAAGGACCAGCAGACCGATCGCCCACTTGGATTTTGCAAATTTTCTGAAGACGGAAATCATCGGGCAGCGAACCTGAGGGTAGACGGCGAGAAGCGCCATCGGCGCGTATAGGGGAGGGTGCTGTATCCCCGCAAGTCGATGCCTTGGCATATGCGCCTCGGCTGCATACAGAGGCGCAATGAAACAATCCGTGAAGTTGATCGCCGGCAACTGGAAAATGAACGGCGTGAAGGCGTCCCTCGACGAAGTCCGCGCCTTGCAGGCCGCACTGAAAGCAGACCCTTCTCACGCTCGTGTGGTGCTGTGTCCCCCGGCGACGCTGATCGCGCCGATGGCAAGCGCTCTGGCCGCGCCCGGGCCAGACAGCGATTCGATCGAGCTTGGCGGTCAGGACTGCCATGCGTCGCCGCGTGGAGCATTCACGGGTTCTATCTCGGCCGAGATGCTTGCAGACGCCGGAGCACAACTGGTCATCGTCGGCCACTCGGAGCGGCGGGCCGTGTTCGGTGAAACTGACGCCGATGTCGCTGCCAAGGTGGAGGCTGTACTTGCCGCAGGGCTCGAGCCGATAATCTGTATCGGCGAAACACTGGCCGAGCGTCAGGCAGGCCAGGCTATCGCCGTGGTGCAGGACCAGATCGCAGGATCATTGCCCCTTTCGCTTGCCGGCCGAGCCTTTGCTGTCGCCTATGAACCGGTATGGGCGATCGGGACGGGACTGACGCCGACACTCGAGCAGATTGCCGAAGTCCACGCAGCCATCCGAATTGCAATGGTCAAGACGCTTGGCGAAACGGCCAGCAAGACGCCCATCCTTTATGGCGGCTCGGTTAATCCGGCGAATGCGAACGATATTCTGGCAGTCCCCGAGGTCGGGGGTGCTCTTGTAGGCGGAGCGTCTTTGAAGGCTGCCGACCTTCTTTCGATCATTCGTTCTGTTTGAGATGTCCGGTGCCGGCGAACCGGGTTTGATGCGTGTGCTTGCAAGGTCTTCCCCAAACCCGCTGCCAATGTTAGACGCCGCGGCTTGATCGGCGCGCCTGTGCGCCACACATGTAAGCCGCCATGCTCCAGACCATTCTCCTCGTCACCATGATCGTGATCTCGATTGCCCTCACGGGCGTCGTGTTGATCCAGAAATCCGAAGGTGGCGCCCTCGGTATGGGCGGGGGACCGTCGGGCTTCATGACGGCGCGTGGTGCCGGTAATCTCCTGACCAAAACGACCTGGGTCCTGGCTGCGCTCTTTTTTCTGTGTGCCATTGGATTGACGATCGCGGGCAATGTGGAACGGGGCAGCCGCTCCATCATTGATGCCGATGCCGTGGGATCGATCGCTGTCGGGGAGACCGCACCGGCTGCAGCCGATCCGGCCGCACCCACGACCGCCCAGCCTGCTGCGCCTGCGGCTCCGTCTCTTGACGACCTGGAGGCCAGCCTTCCGGCAGCATCCGCCCCGGCACCTGCGCCCGCCCAGTAGGGTCAGGGTCTTCACCGATTTCGAAAAGCGCGCCCGTCCGGCGCGCTTTTCTCTTTTGATCAACAGATGACGCCGGATGGGCCGTGCCCACAGTGCGAATCACGGAGTAAGGTGCCTGCCCATGGCTCGCTATGTGTTCATCACCGGCGGCGTGGTTTCCTCGCTTGGAAAAGGCCTCGCCTCCGCCGCTCTCGGTGCCCTGCTTCAGGCGCGGGGCTACAAGGTCCGGCTGCGGAAGCTGGACCCCTACCTCAACGTCGATCCGGGGACGATGAGCCCCTATCAACATGGCGAGGTCTTCGTCACGGATGACGGGGCCGAGACTGACCTCGACCTGGGTCACTACGAGCGATTCACCGGTGTGTCGGCCGCGCGGTCGGATAACATCACGACCGGCCGCATCTACTCGACCATCCTCGAGAAGGAGCGGCGCGGAGACTATCTTGGCGCGACGGTACAGGTGATCCCGCACGTCACCGACCAGATCAAATCCTTCTGCCTGACACCCGCTTTGACCGATGACGGCCAGGAGGTCGATTTTGTCCTGGTGGAGATCGGCGGCACCGTCGGCGACATCGAGGGCCTGCCGTTCTTCGAGGCCATCCGTCAGCTTGGACAGGACCTGCCCCGTGGACAGAGCTGTTTCGTCCATCTGACGCTGCTGCCTTACATCAAGACCGCAGGCGAGATGAAGACCAAGCCGACGCAGCATTCCGTGAAGGAACTGCGCTCGATCGGAATCCAGCCGGACATACTTCTCTGCCGTTGCGAATTCCCCATACCGGCCGAGGAGAAACGCAAGATCGGCCTGTTCTGCAATGTTCGTGAGAGCGGTGTGATCCAGGCGATGGATTCCGCCGACATCTATGCCGTGCCGCTGGATTATCACCGCGAGGGCCTGGACCGCGAAGTGCTTGAGCATTTCGGCATCACGGATGCACCCGAACCCAAACTCGACATGTGGGAAGAGATCGCGCGGCGGCGCCTCCAACCCGACGGCGAGGTCACCGTGGCAGTGGTCGGAAAATACACCGTACTGAAGGACGCCTACAAATCCCTGATCGAGGCCCTGCATCACGGAGGTGTGGCCAATAACGTCAAGGTGAATATCGACTGGGTCGAAGCCGACACTTTCGAGGGTGACCGGCAGGCCTGTGAGGACAGGTTGCAAGGGGCCCATGCGGTGCTGGTGCCCGGGGGTTTTGGCGAGCGAGGCGCTGAAGGCAAGATCGAAGCCGCACGGTTTTCACGCGAACGAAACATTCCCTATTTCGGGATCTGCTTCGGCATGCAGATGGCAGTGATTGAAGCCGCCCGGAACCAGGCGGGCTATACCAAGGCGTCATCCACCGAGTTTGGTCCTACCAGTGAGCCCGTCGTGGGACTGATGACGGAATGGACCCAGGGCAATCAGCGGGTCATGCGCACGCAGGGCGGTGACCTGGGGGGAACCATGCGTCTGGGAGCTTACGACTCGACGCTGAAGGCGGGATCCCGCATCGCCGGGATCTACGGCTCGACGGCGATCAGTGAACGGCATCGTCATCGCTATGAAGTGAACATCAACTACCGCGAGGCGATCGAGGCGAAGGGACTGATATTTGCGGGACTGTCGCCGGACGGCATTCTCCCCGAGACTGTCGAGAGGACGGATCACCCCTGGTTTATCGGGGTTCAGTATCATCCCGAGCTCAAGAGCCGTCCTTTTGCCCCTCACCCCCTGTTCGCCAGCTTCATCGAAGCGGCGCTCGTGCAAAGTCGCCTCGTTTGAGCACGCCTGACAGGAGAACATTGTTTCCTGGCGCAGGAATGATATTTACCATTCCCTAACCGTGGCGGATCAACCGCCCACAGTCACAAGCGTCGGGGAGGGCAGCTTATGGTTGGTGAGATTTTGTATTTTCTGCATCGGCATTTTCGTGTTGCCGCGCCTCTGGTCCTGATCGGCTGTTTGGGGTTGATGGCGGGGATGGTGCGTTGGATAGGCTCGATCTGAACGCTTGAGAGATCAGGTCCTCTTTGCCTGATCGTCGATCCCGCCTAAACGATGCCGATGCCCAAGCTGTTATCGGCGGTCGATCCGCTTAGCCCGGCCTTCAAGGCCCTGTACGCTCACAATACAGCCCTCAGCGACGCCTTGCGCGAACGCGTGGCCAAAACAGCACTCGGCGGTGCCGAGGCCAGCCGACAGCGCCACATCTCCAGAGGCAAATTGCTGCCCCGCGATCGTGTCGAGCGTCTGCTCGACCCGGGCTCGCCCTTCCTTGAGATTGGTCAACTTGCCGCGAATGGCATGTATGGAAATGCCGCCGAGCCAGATGGAGCCCCTGGCGCCGGCATGATCTGTGGCATCGGCCGCGTTTCAGGCCGTGAGGTGTTGATCGTTGCCAACGACCCAACGGTAAAGGGAGGAGCCTATTTCCCGCTGACCGTGAAGAAACACCTGCGGGCGCAGGAAATCGCCGAGCAGAACAATCTTCCTTGCGTCTATCTGGTTGATTCAGGCGGAGCCAATCTGCCGCATCAGGCTGAAGTCTTTCCCGACCGCGATCATTTCGGTCGGATATTCTTCAACCAGGCCAGGATGTCGGCCAGGTCGATCCCGCAGATCGCCTGCGTGATGGGGTCCTGCACGGCTGGCGGTGCCTATGTCCCTGCCATGTCCGACGAGACAGTGATTGTCCGGAACCAGGGCACCATCTTCCTCGCTGGCCCCCCGTTGGTGAAGGCCGCGACTGGCGAGATCATTTCGGCCGAGGAACTCGGGGGGGCCGAGACCCACGGTCGCCGGTCCGGGGTCGTCGACCATGTGGCCGAAAATGACGAGCATGCGCTGGAAATCGTTCGGTCCATCGTGGCTAATCTGAACACCGTCAAGACGGTGACCCTTGACGTCCGCGAACCACGGGCTCCGGCCTTCGATCCCGACCAGCTTTACGGCTTGATCCCGGATGATGTCCGCGCTCCGTATGACGTGCGCGAGGTCATTGCCCGCATCGTCGACGGCTCCGAGTTCGATGAGTTCAAGGCGCTCTACGGCACGACCCTGGTCTGCGGGTTCGCGCGCATCTGGGGCTATCCCGTCGCGATCCTGGCCAATAACGGGGTCCTTTTCTCGGAGAGTGCCCAGAAGGGTGCCCATTTCATCGAACTGGCCTGCAAGCGAAAGATCCCTCTGGTGTTCCTCCAGAACATCAGTGGCTTCATGGTTGGCGGGAAGTATGAAGCCGAAGGGATAGCCAAGCACGGGGCCAAACTGGTTATGGCTGTCGCGTCGGCGGCCGTGCCAAAATTCACCGTGCTGATCGGCGGATCGTTCGGTGCCGGAAACTATGGAATGTGTGGTCGGGCCTACAGCCCCCGTTTCCTGTTCACCTGGCCAAACAGCCGCATCAGCGTGATGGGCGGCGAACAGGCGGCTGCCGTGCTGGCCACGGTTCACCGTGATGCGGACAACTGGACCCCGGAGCAGGCTGAAGCCTTCAAGGCTCCCGTTCGCCAGAAGTATGAGGACGAAGGCAATCCCTACTATGCCACGGCCAGACTGTGGGACGACGGCATAATCGACCCGGTCCAGACACGCGACGTCCTGGGTCTGGCGATCAGCGCGTCACTGAATGCCCCCGTCGAAGAGACGACCTTCGGCGTTTTCAGGATGTAGGCCCTCCCTGGCCGGGGATGGCGTAAGCGCGTGACCTTCGGGACCATGCCGCCTATATCCGTGCCCTCCCCAGTCCAATGGATCCCATGGCCCGCATCCTCATCACTTCGGCGCTGCCCTACATCAACGGCATCAAGCATCTGGGGAACCTCGCGGGCTCCATGCTGCCGGCAGATGTCTTTGCCCGGTTCAAGCGGGCCCAGGGGCATGAGGTCCTTTATATCTGTGCGACCGACGAGCATGGCACGCCGGCCGAACTCGCTGCCGCTGCAGCGGGACAGGATGTCCGTACCTACTGTGACGAGCAGCACCAGATCCAGAAGGCTGCCGGCGAACAATTTGGCCTGAGCTATGACTGGTTCGGTCGTTCATCCAATGCCCCGAACCGCCGCCTGACCCAGCATTTTGCCGCTACCCTCGAGGCCAACGGCCTGATCGAGGAGCGCGTCGACCGGATGGTCTATTCGGTCGATGACGCGCGGTTCCTGCCAGATCGCTATGTCGAGGGAACCTGCCCCCATTGCGGTCACGTCGGGGCGAGGGGAGACCAGTGCGACAACTGCGGGCGTCTTCTGGACCCTACCGACCTGATCGACCCCTATTCGGCCGTTTCAGGCTCAAAGAACCTTGAAGTCCGGGACACCCGGCACCTGTATCTTCTGCAGACGAAGCTGGAGGGCCGCATCCGCGACTGGATTGAATCGAAGTCCGACTGGCAGACGCTCGCCCGGTCCATCGCCCTGAAACACCTGGATGAGGGGTTGATCGACCGCGGGATCACGCGCGACCTGAAATGGGGTGTCCCGGTGGTCGCCCCTGACGGCGGGCCTCGCGCCGGCATGGAAGGCAAGGTCTTCTATGTCTGGTTCGACGCCCCCATCGAATACATCGGTGCGACCGAGGAATGGGCGGACGCCAATGGCACGACCTGGCGCGACTGGTGGCGTCTGGACGAGGGGGCTGCCGACCCGGAGAACCCCGTCCGCTATGTCCAGTTCATGGGCAAGGACAACGTCGCCTTTCACACCGTCAGCTTCCCCGCGACAATCCTCGGCTCAGGCGAGCCCTGGAAGACGGTGGATACGCTTAAGGCCTTTAACTGGCTGAACTGGTACGGCGGGAAATTCTCGACGTCGCAGAAGCGAGGCGTCTTCATGGATCAGGCGCTCGAACTTCTGCCGGCGGACTACTGGCGCTGGCACCTGACAGCCTATGGCCCGGAGCATTCAGACGCAGCCTTCACCTGGGAACAGTTCCAGTCGACGACGAACAAGGACCTGGCCGATGTGCTGGGCAATTTCGTCAACCGGATCGTCAAATTCACTGAGTCGAAATTTGAGGGGCTGGTGCCGGATACCGGTGAACCCGGCCCTCTGGAAGCCCGGCTCGAAATCGATCTGGCGGCCGGCATTGCCGAAGCCACGGCGCAGTTCGAGGCGATGGAATTCCGAAAGGCTGCCCAGGCACTCCGGGCGGTCTGGGTACTTGGCAATGAATATCTTCAGGTCGCCGCCCCCTGGACGGCCTACAAGACAGATGTCGATCGCTCGGCGGTCGGCGTCCGCACCGGCCTGAACATGGTTGCCCTGTTTGCCCGGCTGGCCGCGCCGATCATGCCCTTCACGGCAGAAAGAATTGCCGCAACGGTGGGGGCGACAGACCTCAGCTGGCCGGGTCCCGATGAGGCCCTGATCGACACCTTGCCGCGCGGCCAGGCGGTCGCCTCAGCCCAGGTGCTGTTCACGAAGATCGAGGACGGCCAGGTCGCCGAATGGTCCGAGCGATTTGGCGGGGCCAACGCCTAGAGAGAGACCCCACCGTCCGTTCCGACGGTGGGCCTCCTGATCATTCTGCCGGCGGGATAGTCACGGGCGGCGGTGCATCGGTCGGCAGCGTAGGTGTCGCAGGGATCGGCAATTTGCCCTCTTCCCGGGCCACGCCCTTCAGATGTTTTGCGGCCTCCTTCTCACCGATGTCCAGGAAGCCGGGCGCGGAAGCGTTGAAGGCCTCCAGATTGCCGGTCCGCACCACGACCGATCGGGCTCCGTCCCAGATCATGTGCAGGGCGACATAAAGGACGATGACCAGTCCGACGTAGCCGATCCAGCGATGCTTGGTCAGCAGTTTGGCGATGAAGGTCGCGGCCAGTCCCATCAGTGCGATCGACAGGATCAGGCCGAACACCATGATCCAGGGGTGTTCATGGGCCGCGCCGGCGACGGCCAGCACATTGTCCAGCGACATGGTCACGTCGGCGATCATGATCTGGAGCAGGGCGGCGCCGAACGACTTGCGCTTGAGGCCCAGAGCTTCCGGGGGTGGTCCGCCGCCGTGGTGAGCGGAAAGAGCGGTCTCGAGCTCGGCTTCGGCCTCGGCCTGGTCGTGCGTCCGCTGCTCCTGCAGTTCGCGCCACATCTTCCAGCAGACCCACAGCAGCAGGACACCACCGGCCAGCAGCAGGCCGATAATGGCCAGCAGTTGTACCGTGATCAGCGCAAAGCCAATCCTCATGACGACGGCAGCAGCCAGACCGATCAGGATCGCCTTCTTGCGCTGCTCCGGAGCCAGCGCTGCGGCCGCCAGGCCCACGGCGACGGCGTTGTCTCCCGCCAGAACCAGATCGATGGCCAGAACCTGACCCAGTGCAGTCAACTGGCTGGTAAATTCGGGAGAGCTGAGGAATTCCATGCGCGGGTCTCTAGCGGGTCGATGTTGGTGGGCCAAGCCTCATCCCGTCTGCCTTTTGGCATCCGGGTGAAGAGAATCAGGCGCTTTGCTTGCGAGTGGCTTCGTAAAGCGCCACGGCCGCGGCGTTGGAAACATTGAGACTTTCGAACCCACCAGGCATCGGAATGCGCGCTAGAACATCGCAGTGCTCTGCCACAAGACGACGGATACCGTCGCCTTCCGATCCCAGCACAAGCACTGTCGGCCGCGCATCCAGCGCCATTTCCAGCGTTTCCTGGGATGCGCCATCAAGCCCTACCGCGCGCCAGCCGAGGTCGGCCAGTCGTTCGAGTGCCCGGCTCAGGTTTGTGACGCGCGCGCATGGCAGCCGTTCGGTCGCACCGGCGGCTGCCTTGGCCAGGGCTCCTGCAAGTGCGGGCGAATGCCGGTCCTGCACGATGATACCGCGCGCGCCAAACGCGAGGGCCGAGCGGAAAATGGCACCGACGTTCTGCGGGTCTGTCAGCTGGTCCAGCATCACGATGACGCCCTCGGCGGGATCGGCGATTTCGTCGAGGGGCACGCCTTCGAGCGGAGCGACCTTGAACACCAGGCCCTGGTGGACGGCTCCGGACGGCACCATCCGCTCGAGCGTCTGGGAATCGGCGATTTCAACGACGTGGCCATGCGGGGTCAGGCCGTCACGTTCGATCTCGGCGGCCCGGTCGGCCGTGGCCAGCAAGCGACCCATGCCTTTGCGGGCAGGGTTCGCCAGGGCGGCCAGCACGGGATGACGACCCCAGATCAGGTTATCGGCATCGATCTTTGCCCCTCGCGGTGCCTTGGGCGCACCTTCGCGAAAGGATTTCGCCGGGGGATTGGGGTTCCAGCCGCCCTTCTTGCCGCCATCCGCCGGCCCGTCGGGGCGCTTGGCGAAGGCCGCTTTATTACCGCTTTTGCGGTCGTTGCGTTCTGGATTTCTCGACACTATAAGACGCCCTCCGATTTGGAGCCCTAGGGCTTTCGGGTCTGGCGCCCCCTCTATCTCAGGCGTGTCAGGGATCGAAGGCTTTTGTTCCGTGGCAGGTCGAAAGACTGGTCGCGGAGGGGTCTGACGGTATCGAAACGTGCGCTGGGGGAATGTCCCGAGTGGCAAAGGGGGGGGACTGTAAATCCCCTGCGTAAGCTTCGCAGGTTCGAGTCCTGCTTCCCCCACCACGTCCGTTTCGAGCTGTGAGGCAGGTCGCCGATGAGGATCGACCGTGAAAGTTGTCTTGTGAAAACAAGCAGCTGGCGCGGTTTCTGCGCGGGTATAGTATAATGGTAATACAGCAGCCTTCCAAGCTGAATATGTCGGTTCGATTCCGTCTACCCGCTCCAGGTTTTTGATAGCACCCAGCGCCCCTCAACCCGGGCCATCAGGAGTTTGGCCATGGCCAAGGAAAAGTTCGAACGTAACAAGCCGCATTGCAACATCGGCACGATTG
>QBLX01000025.1:27345-31755 GCA_003241825.1 Alphaproteobacteria bacterium | reverse complement strand
TGGGCCAGGGGGAGTGTAGAATGGCAGAGGCGGGCAGGACGGTCCTTGATAGGCTGGCGGGCAGGGACGGCAGCCTGCAGGCTCATACCGTCAAGCTACTAACCATGACTTCCCGGTTCCGCCAAAGCCCTGCATCGCGATAGAAAGCTCAGGAGAGGATGGAAAGCGACGAAATGCGGTCGTGCAGCTCATGATCTGGCCTCTGTTCCAGGCTGATCCCCTGCCTCGATCACGCCACTATTCGTGCGAATTGCTCGCAATCAAAAGCCTTTTGCCGCATGGGTTTGAACCCCGGCGAGGTTGGGTCTAAGAAGCGGCGATTCCACCACCGCTGCCGACCTCCCCCCGGCGCGCGAGGCTCTCCAATGAACGACTTCCTGCTAGAATATCTGCCGATCGTGATCTTCATCGGGATCGCGGCGGTGCTTGGCATCCTGTTTATCGTCGCGGCCTGGCTCATGGCCCCGTCGAGCCCGGATTCCGAAAAACTGTCAGCCTATGAGTGCGGTTTCAACGCGTTCGACGATGCGCGCATGAAGTTCGATGTCCGGTTCTATCTGGTCTCGATCCTGTTCATCATCTTCGACCTCGAAATTGCATTCCTGTTCCCCTGGGCGGTCTCGATCTTTGATCTGTCACGAGGCGGGATGATCTTTGCCTTCTGGTCAATGATGACGTTCCTGGGCGTGCTTGCGGTCGGATTTTTGTACGAATGGAAGAAGGGCGCGCTCGAATGGGAGTGACCGACAATACCCTGCCGCTGATCGGAGCGGGCAACCAGGGGGCGTCACCGGCGCTCAGCCCCTACGGTCTGGGCGCGCGCTCGACCGTCGAGGGCTACGACCCCAGGATCCACGACAAATTCTTCGAGGCCGTGAATGTCGAACTGGGCGAACAGGGCTTTCTGACGGCCTCGCTGGACGACGTCATCAACTGGGCCCGGACCGGGTCGCTGATGTGGATGACCTTCGGCCTCGCCTGCTGCGCCGTGGAGATGATCCAGGCCTCGATGCCGCGCTATGACCTCGAACGGTTCGGCATGGCCCCGCGCGCCAGTCCGCGCCAGTCGGACCTGATGATCGTGGCGGGTACCCTGACCAACAAGATGGCTCCGGCCCTGCGCAAGGTCTACGACCAGATGCCGGACCCGCGCTATGTGCTGTCGATGGGGTCCTGCGCCAATGGCGGTGGCTACTACCACTACAGCTACAGCGTCGTCCGAGGCTGTGACCGGATCGTTCCGGTCGACGTCTATGTGCCGGGCTGCCCGCCGACCGCGGAGGCCCTGGTCTACGGGCTGCTGACATTGCAGAAGAAGATCCGGCGGACGGGGACCATCGTGCGATGAGTGAAGTCATCGGTCACAATGCCGTGGTGGCGAACAACGAAACGCTGCTTACGCCGCTGGGTGCCGAGATGGTCGGGGAGCTGGGCGTCGATGCCCATGTCGCCTTCGGTGAACTGACGCTTGCTGCGCCGCGTGAGCGGATCGTCGAGGTCCTGACCAGCCTGCGGGATCGCTTCGGCTTCCAGCAGATGCTGGACCTGTGCGGGGCCGACTATCCGGACCGCAAGGAGCGGTTCGAGGTGGTCTACCATCTGCTCAGCCTGACGCGGAACATCCGGGTGCGGGTCAAGATCTCGACCGACGAGGTCCAGCCCGTGCCAAGCGTGATCTCCGTCTGGCCATGCGCAGAGTGGTTCGAGCGCGAGGCGTTCGACATGTACGGCATGCTGTTCGAGGGCAATCCGGACATGCGCCGGCTGCTGACCGACTATGGATTCCAGGGACACCCGCTGCGCAAGGATTTCCCGATGACCGGCTATGTCGAGGTCCGCTATGACGAGGCCGAGAAGCGGGTCGTGTACGAGCCCGTCAAACTGACCCAGGAGTTCCGCCAGTTCGACTTCCTGTCGCCCTGGGAAGGGGCCGATTATCCGGACGCCGTCCTGCCCGGTGACGAGAAGGCGGCACAGGCCGCTGCGGTCGGCGCCATCGCGCCCTCTGGAGGAAAAGCCTGATGGCCGACGACGCTGCCCTCAAGGCTCCGATCGGGGCCGACATCGACGTATTCGAGGACATGCCGCACGACCTTCCGCACGATGGGCGCACTGCCCATGCGCGCGAGATGGACGACCGCAAATTCACGATCAATTTCGGGCCCCAGCACCCGGCGGCGCACGGCGTGCTGCGACTGGTGCTGGAACTGGACGGCGAAGTCGTGTCGCGGGTCGATCCGCATATCGGCCTGCTGCACCGCGGCACCGAAAAGCTCATGGAGGCGCGGACCTATCTGCAGAACGTGCCTTATCTGGACCGGCTGGACTACGTCTCGCCGATGAACCAGGAGCACGCCTTCTGTCTGGCCATCGAGCGGCTGATGTCGATCGAGGTGCCGTATCGGGCCCAGCTGATCAGGGTCCTGTATTCCGAGATCGGCCGCGTGCTGTCGCACATGCTGAACGTGACGACCCAGGCTCTGGACGTGGGGGCCCTGACGCCGCCGCTCTGGGGCTTCGAGGAGCGCGAGAAGCTGATGGTCTTCTACGAGCGGGCCTGTGGCGCGCGCCTGCACGCCAACTATTTCCGTCCGGGCGGGGTCCATCAGGACCTGCCGGGGGCCCTGATCGATGACATCGACCACTGGTGCAACGATTTCCCCGCCAAGCTGGCCCAGATCGAGAGCCTGGTCACCGAGAACCGTATCTTCAAGCAGCGCAATGTCGACATCGGCGTGGTGTCCAAGGAGCAGGCCATCGCCTGGGGTTTCTCCGGCGTCCTGCTGCGCGGATCGGACATTCCCTGGGACCTGCGCAAGTCGCAGCCCTACGAATGCTACGCCGAAATGGAGTTCGACATCGTCGTCGGCAAGAACGGCGACTGCTGGGACCGCTACCTCTGCCGCATCGAGGAGATGAAGCAGTCCGTCCGGATCATGCAGCAGTGCATTCACAAGCTGCGCAACTGCCCCGGCGAGCCGGTCATGATCGAGGACAACAAGATCGTGCCGCCCAAGCGGGGCGAGATGAAGCGGTCGATGGAAGCCCTGATCCACCACTTCAAACTGTATACCGAAGGCTTCAGGACCCCCGAGGGCGAGGTCTATGCCTGTGTCGAGGCCCCCAAGGGCGAGTTCGGCATCTATCTGGTGTCGGACGGCACCAACAAGCCGTACCGGGTCAAGATCTCGGCGCCCGGCTTCCGGCACCTGCAGGCCATGGACTGGATGAACCGCGGCCACATGCTGGCCGACGTCTCGGCGATCCTGGGCTCGCTAGACATCGTGTTCGGGGAGGTCGACCGGTAATGCTGAAGGCGATCCTGTTAGTTCTCGCAATGGCGACGGTCGTTAGCCTGGTGCCGCTGATCATGTGGCAGCTCGCGGGAGAGCGCCGCCTTCGTCATGTTGACGGTCCAAAGGGCTTTTTGCGCGACACTGCTTTGTTCTATGGTCCGTGGCTGCAGGTGTTCGTCGTCATCGTCATCGGTGCCGTTTGGGCGGCTGTTGACCCATCCGATGATGCCGCACTGCCTCTCATGTTGATGATGGGGAGCACATTGCTGTCCGTGGCGAGCGAATCCTTTCCGGTCGTGAAGCGCGCTCGCCTTCGTCTGGATGCCACGCATGCGCAGGGTGCGCCGTCCCTGCATTCGGGGGTGCCATCTTGACTGACAGGCCCCTGAGCGACGCTGTCGCTGCTGGCTGGGAGATCGTCTCCTATTCGGCGACGGACTACAGCGGCGAAACCTATCAACATAACGTCCTGCTGCGCCGACAGGGGCAGCACCGCATCCTCAACATCCGCAAGAAGATGCTGGGTGAGGGTCTGGTCGTCACCGAACTGGAAGTCTGATGTCGGTCCGTCGTCTTGCAAAAATCCAGCCCGACAGTTTTGCCTTCTCGAAAGAGACCAAGGCCAAATGCGACTGGTGGATCGCCAAATATCCGGCCGACCGACGTCAGTCAGCGGTGATCCCGATCCTGTGGCTGGTGCAGAAACAGGAGGGCTGGTGCCCCGAGCCGGCGCTGCGGGCCATCGCGGAACTGCTGGGCATGCCCTATATCCGGGTGCTCGAGGTCGTGACCTTCTACACAATGTTCATGCTCGAACCCGTTGGTACATCCGCGCTTATCCAGGTTTGCGGCACGACGCCCTGCATGCTGCGCGGCTCGGGCGAACTGATGAAGGTCTGCAAGTCAAAGATCGGGCCGAAAGATACACTCAGCGCCGACGGCCGGTTCACCTGGCAGGAAGTCGAATGCCTGGGGGCCTGCGTCAACGCGCCGATGGCCCAGATCAACGACTACTATTTCGAGGACCTGACCGCCGACAGCATGGCCCAGATCATCGACGATTTCGCAGCGGGCAAGACGCCTGAGCCTGGCTCCTATGCCGGACGCCACACGT